>JBCBKZ010000274.1:0-6964 GCA_038520955.1 Bacteroidota bacterium
ATGGGTTTCTGATAAACCAAATGAAATAATTCAAACCGAGAAAATAATCGTTCTAACAGAAGGGAAAACAGATACGGAGTTTATAAAAACAGGATTACAACTCTTTTTCCCACACCTAGCAGGTTTTTATCACTTCATAGATTTTGAAAATTCTCGTTACGAAGCTAGTGCATCTAGGTTAGTTCACACAATTAAATCATTCGTAGGATCAGGCATTAAGAATTTGATAATAGCCATATTTGACAACGATGCGGCGGCAATGAAGGAACTCAATAATTTAAGAAATGTTAATCTTCCTTCTAATATTAAAATACTACAATATCCACTAATCGAATGGGCTAAATCTTATCCGAGTATTGGTCCAACGGGGTTACAAGAAATGGATGTAAATGGGTTAGCAGGAAGTATAGAAATGTACTTAGGGAAAGATTGTTTACAAGATAATGGAGGTTTTATTCCTATTCAATGGATAAATTATATTGATTCTATTGGAAAATATCAAGGAGTACTTTTAAAAAAAGCTGAAGTCCAGAAAAAATTTAGAAAGAAAGTCAAAAACTTTAGCAGAGGAAATTTAGACCTCAATAACTGGAAAGAGTTAATCTCAATAGTTGAATTAATGAATAATACTTGGAAATAAACCGTGCTATAACAAAGTTTAGAACGTACATGTCGCCTATACGGCGCCACGTCGTCTGCACCGAGCGTATTCTGCAATATTAAGGATCTCGACAGTATCCTCGGAAGTGTGTAAGTACTCAAACTGGGTATTCATTTAAACTTGAATTCTCTCGTAGGCAATAAAAGTCATAAAAAAGTAGAGGATATGATTGTTGGTCTTACAAACGGGAGGCTTTGTCTATTAATGATGAAACTCTACTATAGCTCCTCTCTCATCAGGGCTCAATGCTTTATCGTAAAAGCTGAATATTGCACAATTTTCTTTCCGGTATTTTTTTTCGGTTGGGATCCCGAGAGAACCTACTGGTAAGGAAGTATTAACACGAAACCTAGTCGTATCAAGCTTATTCTCTAGAATTGAAGTTTTGGCTACTGCGACTTCCCAGTCTAATCCATTTTCATCCCAGCATACCCAAATGCATTCGCCAAGATAAGGTAATCTACTAGCATCTAGTTTTACATAATTGGAGTCTGGGGGATAATGAGAAACCCTTCCATTTACTACATATCGATAATCCAATTCCAGATTGTCCATCACGGTAAATGCATGTTTCTTATCTGGTGAGTAAAAATGGATTCTACGGGGTTGGTATCTTAACACTGAATCACAGGCAGCCAAACTTAAAGAAGCAAGAAGAAGGGAAATTCAAATGAAATGCTTCACGATACTTTTCTTTACGGCCCCAAACCAAAAAAAGCTGCCAGTTTCCTGACAGCTTTGGAGCGAGAGACGAGATTCGAACTCGCGACCCCAACCTTGGCAAGGTTGTGCTCTACCAACTGAGCTACTCTCGCGTAAAAAGTGATCACAAAGGAATAGAATTTAGGCTTAGTACGCAAATTTTTTTTCTTTTCTCATTTTGTAAACTGGCTGACATACCCAGCCCCAAAACTAACCGATATTTAGGCTAATTGATGGTTAAACATCAGTCCTTAGCAAAACCTATTTGAAGCCCCTGATTATAACTGACGGTAGTAAACCATCAGGCTATCACTATTGATTATGATCAGAACGAGCTTTCTTTTTTTCCTGATATGCGGAATGAGTACGCATTGGCTTATGGGCCAGTGTTGTTCTGGTGGGGTACCCATAGCCAGTAACCTCGGACTTACCGCAAAACCAGGAGGTACTCTCCAGTTTCAAGCCACTTACGACTATAATAATCTCACTGATTTCTTTACAGGAAACAGGGAATTGGATGATGATTCTCGCATAAGAATTACGCATTCTTTCCTGCTGGAAACCAATTACGATATCTCCTCAGCCTTTGCCGTAAATACCCTTTTCTCCTTTGTAAGTCAGATCAGGAGAATCCGACTCCAAAGTGGAGGCATAGATGAAACCATCAACAATGGGGTAGGGGATGCTATTCTCTTACTTAAATACAATGTCTTTCATAAGAATCCACAAAGTAAGACGCAGATAACCCTGGGGGTAGGACCAAAAATCCCTCTGGGAAGAATTGACTTCACGGATAATAATGACATACTGCTTCCGGCAGATCTACAGCCGGGAACAGGTGCCTGGGATGCGTTATTCTGGACCAACATCAACCAGTTTAATATCATCCGGCCCACTACCTTACTTACTGCGATAGCTTCTTATAGAGCCACCTCAACGTCAAGGAGAAACAATAACATTCAAGACTATAAGTTCGGGAATGAGTTTCAGGTGCAGGCAGGCATTAGTGATAGATTTCTCATAGGAAAAAAGTACTCCATAGACCCTTCCATTTTATTCCGCTTTAGGACAGTGGAAAGAGACCTGATAGATGATGTGGCATTTGAAAGTACGGGAGGGACTTACCTGTATTGGGTACCTAGTGTTTCCTTTAATTTCTCTCCTCAGTTTTCCCTCAGAGCCTTCAGCAACATTCCCTTATACCGGGAAGTAGGGGGAGGACAGGTAACTACTGCCTATAAGCTGGGGTTCTCAGTTTACTATTCAATTAATACCAGGAAGAATACATTAATCAGCTTTCCCAATTAAACCAATTTATGATGAAACGAGCAGTTAGACACATACCCATATTCGTTGCATGTCTCTTATGGGCTACTTCATGTAGCGATGACTCTCCCAATCCGGCACCTACAACTGGGAATGGCACCCCTGTCAATACTTCATGGACCATTCCACAAGATCAGGTCTTTGACGGAGGCCCTGGCAAGGATGGAATCCCTTCAGTAGATAACCCGAATTTCATTTCAGTAGATCAGGTGGATTTTCTCAATGATTCAGATCTGATCATTGGGTTTAGGGAAGGCAGTACAGTCAGAGGATATCCGCACCCTATTTTAGACTGGCATGAGATTGTAAATGATGAGGTAGGTAGTGCCAAGATCGCAATTACTTACTGCCCGCTTACCGGGACTGCTACAGGCTGGAACAGAGTGATAGATGGAACAGAAACTACCTTTGGGGTTTCAGGACTACTATATAATACCAACTTGATCCCCTATGACCGCAACACAGACAGTAACTGGTCTCAGATGAGACTGGATTGTGTGCAGGGGGCCTTAAAGGGAACAGCTGTAGATCTCTTTCAGGTAGTAGAAACTACCTGGGCTACCTGGAAAAGCTTGTATCCTGACTCAGAAGTGATGTCTACCAACACTGGTTTCTCAAGAAATTATAGAGTCTATCCTTACGGTGATTACAGGACAAATGACAACAGTCTCATTTTCCCTGTATCTAATGAGGACAGTAGGCTGGGAAGAAAAGAAAGAGTCTTAGGTGTACAGGTAGGCAGCTTTACCAAGGCCTACCACATTGCTTCAATAGGGACTACCACTTCGGGGGTAGATATTATACAGGAAGACTTAGGAGGGGAGCCTATAGTAGTCGCGGGAAGTGCTTCAGATAATCTGGCTGTAGCATACAAGAGTACGCTTAATGGGGAGGCCTTAACCTTCCAGCCAGGGGACCTGAGTATGGGAATCTTAATGACTGACCAGAATGGGAATGAATATGATGTATTTGGATATGCGACTTCGGGACCGGCTAAAGGGGCTCAACTGGGAAGAGTAAAATCATATATAGGGTTTTGGTTTGCATGGGCTGCCTTCTTCCCTAACCTCGCTCTTTAATTGAAAATTTAATAGGCTATTCTTACACATTTTTACTCTCCGCGTGCCGGATATCCGGTACGCGGTTTTTTTATGCAAGATGAGTACCCGCCTGAACCTGCTTAAGATCTACAATAGTGGCTTGAGGATCTTCTGCCTTAAAAACGAAGCTGCCAGCTACCAGTACATCCGCACCAGCTTCCAATAGGAGAGCAGCATTCTTATTGTTAACCCCACCATCTATTTCTATCAAAGTAGAGCTGCCTGCTGAAAGGATCATCTCTTTCAGCCTTCTGATCTTATCATAGGTGTAAGGGATGAAGGACTGTCCACCAAAGCCCGGATTTACAGACATAAGACAAACCACATCTAATTGAGGGAGGACATGCTTTAGCCCTTCTACAGGGGTAGCAGGATTAAGAGCTGCCCCAGCTTTCATACCCTGTTCTTTTATGGCCTGTAAACTCCTATCCAGATGAGTGCTGGCTTCCAGGTGAACCGTCAGGTGATCTGCTCCAGCCTTAGCGAAAGCCTCAATATATCTCTCGGGCTTTTCTATCATCAAATGAACATCCAGAGGTTTAGTAGCTATTTTTCTGACAGCTTCCAGAATAGGAAATCCAAAAGAAATATTAGGAACAAACATGCCATCCATGACGTCTACATGAATCCAGTCCGCCTGACTCTGATTAACCATTCGAATCGCATTCCCCAACTCGAGGAAATCAGCTGATAATATAGATGGAGCTACCTTATGAGAGGATACAGACATACAACTTATTTTTTCCAGTAGAGATTCCTAACCTGAGGTAGGCTCAGATAAATGAAAGCCCCTACACTCATACCAACAAAGGATGCATTTATGATGAAAGATTCCCAGTAGGGAGAACTCATGATGGTTTCTCCGGTTTGACTGATCCTCTCGTAGTCGGATTGTAGTTCTTCAAACATAAACTGGCCTATCATCCCGAAGAAGAGGCCCATAAAGAACAGGATCAGCAAACAGTTTAGCCAGGCAAGACGGGTATATAGTCTGAGGCTACCTCCTATGATCAGCAGAGACATGGGCATCACCACAGAAAGCATCTCCGATCTGAAATATGTCCTTCTGCCAAAAAGAGATACCAGCTCATACCTGCAATACCCCCAGTCTATAAATAGACAGCTCAAACTAAGGAGTACAAAAATCACCCCTCCGATCATAAGAATGGTAGAGAAAAAGTTGATAAAGGTTCTATCGGAAGAGAAAATATCTTTGGAACTAGCTTCCATGGGGAAAGATGTGCGCCTAATTTCCAGATGCTATGCCAACATCATTTACCATTATACTTTTTGAACTTGGTCTGCTGTTGCTCCTTCATATACTTCCCATGGTCAGGATGATTACAATTCTTCCTGGGGTCTCCCTGGAAAACCCTTTGTACACCATTTTTGAGTCCTTTACAGGAAGTAAGTGGACCAGCCAGACAGGAGCCTAGGAAAATCATCAGTACAACACGCTTGAGCATAGTTTGAGCGATTTTCTACCTATTGAGTTAGCAATAAGTAACCAATTAAACAAGAAAAAGCAAGTTACTATATAGCTAACTCCAAAATGGGGAAGTTATTTTTTACGTCTCTGCTGTCTGTTTTTGCCCTGAGACTTCTTCTGCTCTTTTGCCATGGCCTGTTGTTTTTTCTGCTGCGCTTCTGCCCATCTCTCAAGGCGAGATTTAGACCTGGAAGTGTTCTTACCTTTTCCTTTTCCCTTTTTAGCTTTTTGGTTCTGTCGCATTTGAGCTAAAAGCTTCTCGTCGTCTACAAAGGCACGTATCAGGGTGGTTTGGGAAATCGTGATCACGTTAGAACAGAGATAGTATAAGCTCAGACCTGAAGCATAGTTGTTCAGGAAGATGAGTAGGAAGACCGGCATGATGTACATGATCACCTTCATCTGGCTGTTAGCGCCAGTGGCAGGCTGAGATTTCTGCTGATACCAGGTATAGATACCGGTAGAAATCGCCATGAGTAAGGTAAACAAACTCACGTGATCACCATAGCCAGGGATACTGAAGGGAAGATCAAAAATGTTGTCGTAGGTAGAAAGGTCATTGGCCCATAAGAAGGACTGTTGCCTTAGTTCTACTGACTGGGGGAAGAAGAAGAAAAGGGCTATCAGGAAGGGATAAGAGAATAGCATGGGAAGGCACCCCCCAAACATGTTCACCCCCATATCCTTATACACACCCATCTTAGCCATCTGAAGCTTTTGGGGCTCATCCTTATGTTTTTCATCCAGCGACTTCATCTCAGGCGTCTGGTTGATGACCCGCATCTTCGCCATAGAGGTATGGCTCTTATAGGTTAGCGGGAAAACAGCCATTCTGAAAATGAAGGCTAGAATGATGATGATGATACCGTAATTGGTGAAGAATTTCTCCAGGTAGTTGAAGATGTATACAGTACCTATGTTGATATAGCCTACTATCCACCATCCCAGATCCATCAGCTCCTGATACTCTCTGTCATAAGATCTAAGGGTATTGTATTCATTAGGTCCTAGGTAGAGCCGGAACTGGTTGCTGATCAAAGTAGAGGCGGGTGCTTCCACAGTGAAGTTAGCACGCATGATCCTGTTGATTTGTTCATCATCAGGGGTGGTCATGCTGATATCAGCTGTTTTGAAGCCTCTCTCGTCATCAGAATCTATGATACTGGTAAAGAACTGACTTTTGAAGGCTACCCAATTAATAAATCCATTTCTCAGTTTCTCTTCTTCTGGATTATCAGAAATAGACAAACTGCTGTACTCATCAGACTGATTGTAGAAAATGGTGGATTTCCCACGCATGTTTTTGATGGATAACTCAGTCTTAGGTAAGTGGGAAGTCCAGTTTAAGGTATAGTAACTACTGGCCCAGTCATTCTGGAAACCGTTAAATTCTATCCTGTAACCCAAGTCATATTTATTACCATAGATGGTATACACCTGGTCAATGTATTTATCTTCAGAAATGGCAGCTCTGAAAACAAGATCTACAGAGTCCGTTCCAGAGAGGGTGGCTGGTAAATTCTGTGTGCTGGGGCTAAAGAAAATATCTGCTGAGTTGATGACCCTTCTTCTGTTCTGGTAAGTAAAATCAAAAGAGAATTCACTTTCCTTATTTGGAGAAATGATGGGTAATGCCAGTGAGTCAAAGGTCTTATACTCGTTTAAGTAAGCTGATTCCAGGTATCC
>JBCBKZ010000275.1:0-6947 GCA_038520955.1 Bacteroidota bacterium
GGCTGTATCCCTAATGGTCTCTTGCCAGAATTCTTCTTCGGGGATAATGGGCGGAGGCTCTGTGAGCTTTGACAATCAGGCGGACAGCCTTTCTTACTTAATCGGAAGTAACATAGGAACTAACGTAAAAGAAGATCCCTTCCTGGGGAAGGCAGATATTAATCTTGCCGCTATGATGAAAGGAATGGATGATGTTCTGAAAGGAAATGAGTCGGCTATTGCACCTGAAGCATTTAACCAGCTTATGACTGCCTTGCAGCAACAAGTGATGGAGCAGAAAAAAGTGGACAACGAGGCATTCTTCAGTGAAAATAAAGACAAAGAAGGTGTAGTAGTACTACCAAGTGGGCTGCAGTACAAAGTACTACAGGAAGGAGACGGTGCTATTCCTACGGCGGAAGATCAGGTAAAGGTCCATTATCGTGGAACTTTACTGGATGGAAGAGAGTTTGACAGCTCCTACAAAACAGGAGAGCCAGCTCAGTTTCCGGTAACCAGAGTGATCAGAGGATGGATAGAAGCCCTCCAGATGATGAAAGTAGGAGCTAAGTGGGAGCTATACGTACCACCAGCACTAGGATATGGAGCTCAGGGATCCAGAGGGAGTATCATTGGACCAGAAGAGGCACTAATTTTCCAGGTGGAGCTATTGGAAATTGTAGATGCTCAGCAGTAAGCATAGCTAACAAGAAATAGGAAGCCCCTCTTAGTCGGAGGGGCTTTTCTTTTGCCACATTTTTTCAAGTTCAGATATATTTTGTCTCACTATACCCGGCTTCTCCAGATTATAGGTCCAGTGATGATCAAAAAGCGTAATGGGGATACTTCTGTTGTCCTTTCTCCTGGAGATGTATAAGCTGTGAAAGCGAACGCCCTGTTCTTTTCTCACCTGAATGATTCTGCTCATTAGCTGGGTTTCCACCTTGGGGATGATAAAATCAGAAATGACCAGGATGTCAGCATACCTAAATGCTTCCTCTCCTACCATGTCTATGGCTTTCTTTAAGGCAGGCTGGATATCCGTCCCTCCATGAAAACTTAGCTGTAAGAAATCTATGAGTGGTTCTACATCATGCTGGATAGAAGAAAGTTCCAGCGTACGAATCTGAGTAGAAAAAGAAATGGCAAAGGCTTTTCTTTTTTGTTTGAGGGCTATATCCAGAATGGCGAAGGAGAGTGCTTTGGCTATTTTTTCAGGATCTCCAAACATAGAGCCACTGGTATCCATGACCAGAATGATGGGGCCTCTCTTTTGGTCAGGTGCCTGGAGAATAGGTTTCTCTTTCTGCTGCTTATTAACATCAGCATCCAGGGACTGATACTGAAAAGTGAGGAGCTTCTTTTCTACGAATCTTTTTGAAAAGACGATCTCTGTATCCGGAGAACTCAGCAGCGCTATTTCAGAAGGAAGTAGGGCACTCAAATCATTAGAGTGATGAACTCCCACTATCTCTGATTTCCCAATGGGATTAGGCTTCCAGGAGAGAGACATCTCTGGCGCGTAGAGAGACATCTCCTCTTCTACCTGCTTCTCTAGCTGCCACCTTCCAAGCTGCTCTGCTAGCTCCTTCAGAGAAGAATCATCCTGTAGTTTTTTGGCTACCTCTTCCAGCTTATCCCAGTTTATATGATTCCAGTTACCGATAGTTGCTGTCCAGGAAAGCCCTAAAAACCCATAAAAGGGAGAGAGCAGATCTCCCAAATCACTCATACTGGTTATTTTTCCCTGAAGATCACTGTAGTAATCCTGAAAGATTTTCTCCAGTAATTGCTTTTCACTCATATGGTACTTTTTCAGGAACTCCTCTTCCCAGCTTTGAAGGATGTTCTCCAGTAAAAGTGGAAGGGGATCATAGGAGGGGAGGTTTTCCAGTTCTTCCCAGGATGCTTCCTCCTGCTTCTCTAACTGTTCTTCAAAAAAGACCCAGTCTCTGTTCCTTCCAGGATACTGCTGCATCAAATAAATGAGCTGGCCTTTCCATGTCTCCAGCGGAAAACTTCTTCTATTGTCTTTAAAAGAAGTTAGGTCAGAGGTTTCCTTATTCTTGGGCTTTTCTGAAGAAAGGAGCTGATACTGTCGCTGAAACCAGTTGAGGGAGGCTTGTAATACGCCCAGAGAAAAGTCCGCATTTTGGAGGGTGAGTCCACGTAGTTGGGGATCCTGGAAAAGCCTAATCAGGATATTTGACCAGGTAGGGTACAGCTTGTGAAATTCTGACTGGGTGAGTTCTGTCAACGTATCAAAGTCTTTCTCAAACAGATGCTGATAAATCAGGCTGACCAGAAATTTTCTGGAAGGTTTATCCAGAAATACCCCAAACTGGATGAAGTCAGACACCTCATTCAGTACTCGCTGAGATACTTTCATAATGATGTCTGTTTTTGTTGATCTCCAGCTTCATGTGGCTTATGGTGACGATGGCTTTTTCCAGGCTTTCGCGTATCATGCCTACGTATTTTCTGTCTACAAACAGATGCATGGCAGCCATATCTTCATCGTGCTGCTTTCTGGCTTCCAGCTCATATACCTTGTCCTGGCAAAAGTTTGTGAGGGCGGTGCTCTGCTGGTTCCATCTCTCAATGGCAGCAGGAGTAGGGGGAACCAGACTGGTGATCTCCTTGACTACTTCTTCCGTTTCCACTGATAATTTCTTCCGCTTACTCATCAGGGTAAACTCTCCTGTTTTGGTGAAAGCAAAAGTTTGGAAGGGCCTGAAAGTATTTTGCGCATTTTCAAATATGGGGATGAAAGACTCCTCATCCTGTTCCATACTGTTCCAGTCAGACTTCCGGAGAAACACATCATCATTGCTCCAGTAGTTGAGGACCCTGACATAGGGATTTTTACCCTTGTCCATATAGTCCTTCACCTGAGTTACCGTTCTTTTATGCTTTACTTCTGTTTCTTTTTTCACCTCTGTCAGGATGTTATCCATGCCTTTTTTCAAAGCTTGTAGATTCAACATGCCCTGATAGCCGTACTGTAGCATGGCTTCTTCCACCATCTTTTCCGTTTCCTCTATCTGTTCTGATAATTGCCATATACAGTCCATGATGAGAAAGCAGTCAATGAGCTCTACCTGACTTCTACCATGAAGAAAGGCTGAAGTACGCATCAGTTGGGCTATTTTCCACCACCTTCTGTCAGACACATATATCTGTTCTTCCTGAGGGTATCTGGCATTTCTGTCTCTGAGGGTTTTGCGGAAATAATGAAGGAAGGCCATGACATAATCTGGTATTTCTACTCCTTCTATCTGTTCTTTCCATTTATGGTATTGGGCAGAGGAAATTTTTTCTTCAGCAGGAACGGGATCTGTAATCCCCGCTTTTCTGTTCACCCTCAGCATATCCTGGAAGGTGCCTTCTTCCTGAATGTTGTTGATGCTCATTCTGATAAGGAACCTGTCCCAGAGGGCGTCCAGTCCTTCTCCGGTGAGCGGTAACTCATTAGAGGCCGCTATGATTCCACGTAGATCCACCTGGATTTCATGTTCTCCATTACGGAAGATCTTTTCATTCAAGACAGTAAGCAGAGAATTTTGAATGGCGGGACTGGCTTTCCAGATCTCATCCAGAAATACAATCTGGGCACCTGGGAGGTAATGTGTAATGAGACGCTCGTACTTATCCTCAGACTTTAGCTTGCTGATGGAAACCGGCCCAAACACCTCATCTGGGGTACTGAATTTCCCCATCAGGTACTCAAATGCTTTGGCTTCTGTAAACAGGTATTTCAGCCTTCTGGCAATCAAACTTTTGGCTACTCCCGGAGGGCCCAGTAAAAAGATACTTTCTCCCGCCATAATGGCTAGGACCCCTAGTCTGATCACTTTTTCCTTTTCAAAAAGATCTTTTCTCAGGTGATCCAGCAAGCTCTTAAAGCGCGGATAAATTTCAGGAGATGACATATAAGATGTGTGATCAGTGAAGAGGGTTTCCCTCCAGGGCTACATTCTATCTACCCAATCGTAAGAAAATTGATCCATATTTTCAACACACCTGGAAAGTAATTGGATACTCTGGTGAATATCATTTTTATGGCACATTTCTACTGTAGAGTGAATATGTCTGGTAGGCACAGAGATGCAGCCTACTATGGCGCCGTCCCCTGAACGTTGGATGGCAGCTGTATCTGTTCCCCCTGCTGTCAGGATTTCATCCTGGTGGATGATGTTATAATGGTTGGCTATTTTTTTCATGAAGGTTACCATGCGGGTATCACTGATGACGGAGGAATCCATCAGTTTGATGGCCGTTCCTTCTCCCAGGCTGGTAATGGTTTCATGAGGATTTGCACCAGGGAGATCATTAGCAATGGTAACATCCAGCCCAAACCCAAAGTCAGGATTGATGCTGCGGGAAGAAGTAGTAGCCCCCCGCATACCTATTTCTTCCTGTACCGTGAAAACGGCATAAAAATCATAGAAGGGAGTTCCCAGCTGCCTAAGAGTTTCTATGAGAATAAACACACAAACCCTGTCATCCAGGGATTTTGTGCTCACACAATCCCCTATTTCTATCAGATCACGTTCTCTGGTAACAAAGTCTCCTACGGAAACTATTTCTTTGACTTCGTGATAAGGCATGCCGAAGTCTATAAAGAAGTCCTTAATCCTGAGTGCCTTTCCCCTCTCCTCCTTCTCCATGATGTGAACAGGCTTAGTGCCCAATACACCTACTATGTCCCTCTTTCCATGCACAATGACTCTTTGGGAGGTAAGGGTCTTAGGGTCAAATCCCCCCAGGGCATGAAGTCTGGCAAATCCCTTGTCATCCAGGTGTGTAATGATGAAGCCTATCTCATCCATGTGGGCGGCGGCCATTACCTTTTTGGGCTCCCGCCCTTTCTTCATGGCAATGATATTTCCCATAGAATCTATTCTGATATCATCTACCAGAGGCTCTATTTCTCTTAGGACTATCTTTCTGACTCGCTCTTCCTGGCCTGGTGCTCCTGCTACCAGACAGAGTTCTTTTAACAGATCAAGATTAAACGGCATGGAGTGTTAGTTGGACCTAAATAGTTGAAAGTGGCTCACTACTGTATGCTTCAGTTAGTGTGCACCCATAGGGAGAATTTCAAAAAAAGGTTCCTTTTCCTCCACAAAGTAAGGTTGTGAGGTTGGAAAAACAAGTGGGTTTAAGGCGAGGGAAACGAGAAATGGACCAGTCTGCCTATTGAAGGACAGACTTCCAGTCCAATCTTTTTCTCAAGTAAGAATTTACTTTAGAGATCTTGATCCTTTCCTGCTTCATAGAATCACGCTCACGGATGGTCACACATTCATCCTCCTTAGACTCATAGTCCACGGTGATACAGAATGGGGTACCGATGGCATCATGTCTACGATACCTACGACCTACGGCATCCTTCTCATCATACATCACGTTCATCTCGAACTTCAGATCGTTGATGATTTCTCTGGCGATCTCAGGCAATCCATCCTTGCGCACTAGCGGGAAGACGGCGGCTTTGTAGGGAGCCAGTAGGGGATGGAACCTCAATACTTTTCTGGTTTCAACATCACCCTTGGCAGTAGGAACTTCTTCCTCATCATAGGCATTGCTAAGATGAGCCAGGAAGGTTCTGTCCAGACCTACTGAAGTTTCCAGCACATATGGTACGTAAGATTCCTTGGTTTCAGGATCAAAGAACTGAAGCTTTTTACCTGAGAACTTCTGGTGGCTATCCAGGTCAAAGTCTGTTCTTGAGTGTATACCTTCCAGTTCCTTAAATCCGAAAGGGAACTCAAACTGAATGTCCTCAGCAGCATCAGCATAATGAGCCAGTTTTTCATGCACATGAAACTGAAGCTTTTCAGGTTTAAGACCCAGGTTTTTGTGCCATTTGATGCGGGCTTCTTTCCAGTGGTTATAGGCTTCCATCTGCGTACCAGGCTTAATGAAGTACTGCATCTCCATCTGCTCGAACTCACGCATGCGGAAAATGAACTGTCTAGCCACGATCTCATTTCTGAAAGCCTTACCTATCTGTGCTATACCAAAAGGTAACTTCATGCGGGAGGTCTTCTGCACATTCAGGTAGTTCACAAAAATACCCTGGGCAGTTTCTGGTCTCATGTACAGGTCCATGGCGCTATCTGCCGTAGCACCTAACTTGGTTTTAAACATGAGGTTAAACTGTCTTACCTCAGACCAGTTTTTGGAACCCGTATCAGGATCTGCTATGTCCAGTTCTATGATTAGGTCTCTTAGCTTAGTCAGGTCATCAGATTCCAGGGCCAGCTTGAATTTTTCTTCTATCTCCGCTGCCTTTCTCGCATTACGGTTTGATACGAGATATTTCTGGTAATCTTCACCACCTTCTGCCCAACCTTCCTTACGTGCTCTCTTATTGGTATCCTTAACAGACTTTTGCTGGTATTTACTTATCTGATCTTCAATCAGTACATCTGCTCTGTATCTCTTCTTGGAATCTTTGTTGTCTATCAAAGGATCATTGAAGGCATCTACGTGTCCGGAAGCTTTCCAAACCGTAGGATGCATCAGGATAGCCGCATCCAGACCCACGATGTTTTCATTCATCTGGACCATGGCTTTCCACCAGGCGGTCTTGATGTTATTCTTCAGTTCTACCCCTAGCTGACCATAATCATACACTGCGCCCAATCCATCATAAATTTCACTGGAAGGAAAGATGAAACCATACTCCTTGGAATGTGAAATAAGCTTGGGGAAAATCTCGTGGTAATTCATAGATGCGATAATATTGTCTTTCGGAGGCCGAAATTACACAAATAACTATGGCGTGAAAAGGAAAGAAGCCTTTTTAAGTGAATTGATTTATACTCTTTCCGAGAAATTTCTTTGACAGCAAAAAATTGGGATAGCATGAAATTTGCTCTACCTTTGGCGTAATTTAGAGATGAAGGATTTTTTGTGATGTGGCGCGGGCTAATTGATTGAAAAACACAGATTTCATT
>JBCBKZ010000276.1:0-6946 GCA_038520955.1 Bacteroidota bacterium
CCACTTACCCTGAGGCGACTCCCATTCCTGTTTTTTCAGCCATACTTAGGTAAACCTAACACCTTAAACTTATGGCAACTTTTACTGCAAGAGACCTAAACATGGGGATAGAAAAAGGGCAACTCAAGGAGTTGTATGACACGGCCCCACACATTCATGCCTTGGCTATTTTGGCTAACTGGCTCATCATCTTCGGGACAGCCTACTTAACCAGCATATTCTTCAATCCTTTCACCTACATACTAGCTATTCTGATCATAGGTGCCAGAATGCATGCACTGGCCATTCTCATGCATGACGCTACTCATTTCCGTTTTCTTAAGAACAGAAAAATGAGTGATCTGGTCACCAACCTCTTCTGCATGTATCCTTTGTTCTCCTCTCTGGATAAGTACAGACCTAATCACCTGAAACACCATCAGCACTTAAACACTGAAGATGACCCTGATTGGTTTGTGAAGATCGGGCGTAAAGAGTTTACCTTCCCTAAAAGCAAGCAGGAGTTCCTGATTAATGTGATCTCCTACTTCACCTTAGTGAAGGGGTTCATGGATGCCATCTGGTTCCTGAAGAGATTTAACATAGTCTCTTCCAAAAAGCCTCAACCTTTTACAAAAAAGCTTCCCAAGATTGCCTTTTATGTAGCAGCAGCCATCATATTCAGTGTGTTGGGAATCTGGAAAGAGTTTGCCTTGTACTGGGCTGTCCCTTACTTCTCTACCTTCTTCATGTTTCAGTACATCCGTTCAGTAGCTGAGCACTTTGGAGAACTAGAATATGATCACCTGTTAACCTCCACACGAACTATCAAGCTTAGCTGGTTAGAGAAGTTCTTCCTGGCGCCGCATAATGTAGGCTACCACTTGGAGCACCACTTATACCCAGGAGTACCTTTTTATCATCTCCCTGCCTTGCACAAGCTCTTAATGAGTCAGCCGGAGTATAAAGAGAAAGCCCATGTTACCCATGGATTCTGGCAAGGACTTATGAATGAATTAGGTAAGTAATCTCATTTCACATACTACCCTAACAACCCACTGATGGCAGATTGTCGTTAGTGGGTTATCTGTTTACCTAAATCCCTATTCATGCAGAAAGCCATCCTGCTTCTTTTCATGTCAACTTTTCTCTCTATCCCTCAAATATGGGCATGTTCCATTCTCTACTTTGTGGACCAGGAAAGCGGAAAGATTTATGTGGTCAATAATGAAGATTATTGGTATGATGAGGATGCTTATCTGCAGTTTATGCCCGCATCTAAGGACACCTACGCCAGGCTTTGGTATGGCTGGGATAAGTTTGCCCAGGGAGGAGTAAATGAGCATGGGCTGTGTTTTGACGGAGCCGTAACACCCGAGCAGAAAATCCCGGAAGGCTATAAAGGCCCTAATGGTCGCAACATAGGGGATGAGCTACTCGCAAGCTGTAAAACAGTAGAGGAAGGCATTGCATTTTTAGAGGAGAAAAAGATAGCCTTAACTAATGCACATTTTTTCATGGGAGACGGAGAAGGAAATGCAGTCATCCTGGAATGGATAGAGGGAGAAAAACAGATCATCCAGAAAGAAGGAAACTACCTCATAGCTACTAACTATCTACTAGCTAAGCCTGAAGCGGGTAACTACCCTTGTTACAGATACAATTCTATCCAGGAAAGAGTCAAACAACTGGAATCACAAGCAGAACCCATTACTCTTCAGCAAGTAGGCATGGCTGCTGCTGGAGCCGTACAGGTCCCCAAAGAAATAGGAAACGGTAAAACAGGAGGCACCCTCTATACTTCCTTCATAAATGTTACCGATGGAGAATTTGTGATAGTCCCCAAACTGAATAATGAAAAGGTCATCAAGCTGGATTTGAATTCTCTCTTCGCGGAGAAGAAAAAGCGTAAGATCAAGCTGGACTAAACTCCCCCTCCTCATTTAGCCTATTTCCATTTCCTGAAAGAATATTCCTATATTTCTTTCTAAACCCACACACTCATGAATATCAGGCTAACAATTCTTCTTTTACTAAGTAGTTTTTCCCTTCAGGCACAGATGCCTACCATCCTTTCCCTCAAGCAACAGGGCGAAGTGGAAGACCAGTGGTTGGTAGAACGTATGGAAACTGTCATGCCCATGCTAATGGAGCGTACAGGCATAGACATGTGGGTATTGATTTCCAGAGAATATAATGAAGATCCCGTCCTGAAGACCATGCTCCCTTCTAACTGGTTAAATGCGAGAAGAACCACCATCCTGATCGTGTATAACACTGGAGAAGGTATAGAGACGCTGGCCTGTGCCCGCTATCAGGTAGGCGAAACCTTTACAAAAGCCTGGGACAAGGACACTCAACCCGACCAATGGGCTCAACTCCGAGAGATCATAGAAGAAAGAGACCCCAAGAAGATAGGGATCAACCGCTCAGAGCACTTCGGACTGGCAGATGGTCTGAGTTCCTTTCACTATGAGAAAATGATGGAATACTTACCTAAGAAGTATCAGGACAGAGTGGTTTCCGCTGAGAAGCTGGCCATAGGCTGGTTAGAGACACGAACGGAGAATGAAATGATAGTGTACCAGCAGATTTGCCGCATAGCCCATGAGATCATAGCAGAAGGATTCTCAGAGCAGGTGATACAGCCAGGCATTACCTCTACAGAAGAAGTAGTCTGGTGGTACCGTGAGCGTATGGAAGAATTAGGGCTGGTTACCTGGTTCCATCCTACTGTAGACATTCAACGTGCAGATCCTGAAAGTTTCGATCACCTCAGGTCATTCTCCAAGAGACCTGACAAGCAGATCATCATGCCGGGAGATCTCCTTCACGTAGACCTTGGAATTACCTATCTGGGCCTGAATACAGATACACAAGAAAATGCGTATATCCTGAAAGCGGGTGAGACAGCTCCTCCAGCCTATCTACAAGCTGCCTATGAGCAGGGACTACGTGTAATGGATATTCTCACAGAGAACTACCAAACCGGGCAGACAGGTAATGATATACTCCTATCTTCTCTGGAAGAAGGAAAGGGAGAAGGATTTAAGCCAGTCATTTACAGCCACCCTATTGGCTACCATGGACATGGCGCAGGACCTACCATAGGGCTTTGGGACCAGCAAGGGGGTGTCCCTCATAAAGGAGACTACCCTCTCTACCCAAATACAGCTTACTCCATAGAACTGAATACGGCAGTGTACCTGGAAGAGTGGGGAAAGGAGATCCGTGTAATGATGGAAGAAGATGCTTTTTTTGATGGAGTAAACGTTAGGTATATTGATGGTAGACAAACAGAACTCATGCTTATCCCCAGAAAAAGAAGCCATCTGGGTAAGGTGGGTGAAGGGATTAGCCCCAAGTAGTTCTGTAAACTGTACGGGATTTAATGAATCTGAGATTTTCTAACGCGAACATCTCCTTACGCTCTACACTTTCTCGGGAAAAAGCGCTTGATAAGCTCCATGCGACCTTTGATGATGGGTCTCATTCTCATCCAGAAAAGCCCCAATCTTTCAACGGATATATGGCTGGGGATGGAATCGTCTTTCACAAAATCAACAAATCTTCTGTAAAGGTTAATGGGAGGATTCTTTATCCAGTCTTTAATGGAAAAGTAGTCTCAAATGGTATGGGCTCCTTAATTCAGCTAAGCTATGAGCCAAACCGAAATGTCCTTTGGTTCTTTTTGAGTCCCTTGCCTGTTTTTGCCTTATTTATGGGTATCACGCTATTTAGTAACTATGGGCTTGACGAGTTGGGGCTAATGGACATTTTCGAATCCCTTTACAGAGTCATGTATCTACATTTCTTCTTAGGATCTATCCTCTTCTTCGGCCTAGTAGGCACAGTACAGTACTTCCTCAAGGTGAGAGATTCCATTGCCTTCATGAAAGAGTTTCTTTCTGCGGAGGAAATTGAGTTATAAGTACCTCTAAGGAAAGAAACTAGCAAAAGAGAGTTAAAGCTTATTTCCGGCTCACCTTATCCCACATCTTTAAGTTCTTTCCTAGAACTCCGTCTTCAAATTCTACTGGAATAGACTCATAGCCTTCTGCTGTAGCTCTATAGGTATTGAAATGTAAGTGAGGGATTCCTGCGAAGCCTGTTTGCCCCACTAAGGCTATGGGCTCTCCTGCGGCCACTGTATCGCCAACCTCCACAAAGCTTCCTTCAAAAGGAATGTGTAAATAGTGACTGAATAGGTTGATATCTGCGTGATAAAGCGTCACAAAGTTAGCAAAGTCCATCCATTCTTGAGAAAAACCGCCATGCTTATAGCCTTCAATTACCCCCACAACAAAACCATCTGCTACTGCACAAATGGTATCCCCAGCTGCCATGTAAAAGTCTAGTGCACACTTTGAGAAAATAGATTGGTGAGAAACTTTGCCATTGTAGGGTTGAATAATTTCATAAGTCTTTCCTTTGAGAAATGGCCAGTTCAATGGCTTTAGTGCTACCTCCTCCTTTTGGAAACCTAAGAGGTAAGTAAACCAAATAGAAGAGTCCTTGGGTGGTTGAGGTAACAGTTTGATAAGGGTATCTCCTTCAAAGGGTTCCAGGGTTATAGGAAACTCAACTTTTATCAAACTAGCCAACCCTACACTATCATCCCTAAGGCCGATCCTGGCAGAACAGTGAATAGGATTCTTAAGATGGATTATCAATGAGTCTCCTCTGATAATATAATCTGTAAATCTATAAGGCTGACCTAACTTCTGTTTCGGCGGATAGACCTTCTGCTTTGGAATTCTTGCACAGCTTACTGCTAGGAAGGCAAGGAGAATAATGATTACTATTCTCAAGACAATTGAAATATGATGGTTGAATCCAAAAAGGAATGAGGCCTTATTATTATCTATTTTCAACAAAAACTACATCAGACTTCTTTAGCCGTAAATATCAATTGACCATATTTAGAGATGACCTTTTTGAGGGTGCGCATCTCTATAGGTTTACTGAGGTAGTCATCCATACCTGCTTCCAGGTAGATTTCTCTATCTCCTGCCATGGCATTCGCCGTTAGGGCAATGATGATGGGCTGAAACTCAGTATCTATTTCACTTCTGATGACCTTGGTAGCGGTAATCCCATCCATTTCGGGCATTTGGATATCCATGAACAGTATGTCATAGGGCCTTTCTCTTACGGCATCTATTGCCTCCTGCCCATTGGCTACCACATCTGGCCTGTAACCATACTTACTCAGCATTCGGGTAGCCACTTTTTGGTTGACGAGATTATCCTCCGCCATCAGAATGCGGAAAGGAAATAGTTCTGCTAACTGGCTAATATCTTCCTCTTCCTGAAGGGAAGGGAGAGCGTCTTTAGATACTTTACTTGAAATAAGGGTAGTCAAATTTTTCAGAAACTTATCTTCTCTTACAGGTTCATGAATCACTGTCTGAATCATAGCCCTTATTTCATCCGTAATGATGACTACACCCGGCTTTATCTTGACCCCTATAGGCGTATGGGGAAGGTGAGTCCTTACCCTGACAAGCAGTTCTTTCAACTCTTCGGAAGGCAATCCAGGATTTAGTAATGAAAAATCAAAGGAACTCCCTTTCGCCTTGATAATAGGGAGTGCGTCCTCCAAAGATTCATATACTTCTGTTCTCATGCCCAAATGCTGTAAGGCTGCAGAAGTCATCTTTCTACATTCTACGCTAGGACTAATTAGTAAGACATATCTTCCCTTAAAAGACCTTAAGAGGCTCTCCTGCTTTTTATCTTTCTTCGGGAGAATAGGAATAAATCTGGCTGTAAAATGGAAAGTACTTCCCTTTCCCTCCACACTTTCTACCCACATGCTTCCTCCCATGAGTTCACTAAGCTTCTTACTGATAGCCAGCCCGAGGCCTGTACCTCCATACTTCCGGGTTACAGAAGCATCTACCTGACTGAATGAGTCAAAGAGCCTATCCAGTCTATCCTTAGGAATTCCTATTCCACTGTCTCTTACCTGAAAATAATACAGCCCTTCTTTATTTACCTCCACGCTAATTACCACCTCTCCTTTCTCCGTAAACTTGATGGCATTAGCTATCAGGTTATTGAATATTTGCCTTAAGCGAGTGATATCACCTACTACTTTCCGATTGACCTCAGGGGGCATATGAAGTAAGAGTTTTAAGCCTTTTTCAAATGCCTTGGGGGCTAGAAGCTCCATAGTATCCTCTATGCTTCTCCTCAAGTCAAAGGGTTGCTCCTCAAGCTCTACTTTACCAGCTTCTATTTTAGAAAAGTCCAGAATCTCATTAATGAGGGTCAGGAGGGAGTCTCCACTACTTCTGATGGTTTCTATCATTTCTTCCTGCTCCTGGTTCAGAGAAGTGTGTTTCACCAGACTGGTCATACCTATAACTCCATTGAGAGGAGTGCGGATTTCATGGCTCATGATGGCCAGGAAAGCACTTTTCGCTTGGTTAGCCGCTTCTGCTTTTTCCTTTGCCTCCAGTAACTCCTGATGAGCTTCTTTTAACTCGTCCATGAGTGTCCCACTCTTCCACAAAAACTCAGACAGGAAGCTTTCATACGTCCATGCTACTCCCGTTATGAAGATTACCCCAAAGGAGAAACAGATCCAATACACTGTTAGATACATGTGGCCAGTCACTACTTGCCACATTTGGAACTGCTCATAAAAAAGATAGAAGACCCCTAACACAAATAAGACTATTATGCCACTAATCAAGCCTATCTTTTTATTCACCATAAAGGTGGTAGCCAGGGGCCATAGGAGAAAAAAGACAATAGTAGAAGCGACAATTCCTCCTAACATGGCACATAGGCCAAATAGAAAGAAGCCTATTTCTAAAAAACTAAGGGAACCAATTAGATTTTATCTCTTACTCCTTTGGCTTCATCGTTTTATCAAATCCCTTTCTCCTGAAGAAAACAGGGAGATTCAATCTAATTGGTTCCCTTAGTTTTTTAGAAAGAAGCCTATTTCTAAAAA
>JBCBKZ010000277.1:0-6924 GCA_038520955.1 Bacteroidota bacterium
AGAAGGAAATAGAATAAACGACTAAAAAAAGAACTTGTGCCTATTTCCTTGAGTGAATATAGGCACAAGTATAAAAAAAAATACGATGTAAATTATGTTTTTTGGGATTCTATCAGGATTAATTAAATCGTATCTGAAAGAACCAAAATAGCATATACAGCACCTGGCAGCCAAAATAACAAGGTCAATACCAGGTCTATCCAGAAGTTATCTGTAATCACTCCCTCATATAGATACACGGCTAATGGGGGAAGTAAAATGGCCAAAATGTACAGGCCTGCGTCAGCATCATTCGTTTTCTTACCAGCTTTTAATTCCTTAATAGACTTGCGCATATTTTTCTTAAACGCCTTGCGCTCTGCCTTGCTCAGATCTTTCCAACTTTTTTGTTGCTCACTCACTTGTGTATCCTGAGCATCATTTCTCTGCTCAGCCTGTAGCGTTCCTACGCTCAAAAAGAGGAAGAAGCCCAAGAATAGGGATAAAAATTTCATAAAATCACAATTAGATAGAGTTGAACTATAAATAGATTTCCAAAGAGGTAAAATACCCTTTTCTCACCTAATAGAAAGACTGAGCTTAGAAAAAACGGCTGCTTATAAGGGCCAGGGGTTTCAAATTGGAAGAATCTCTTCTAACTTAGAGGAACACACAAACACTTCATTTATTTACATGTCTGCTACCTATATACTCGCTTTAGACCAGGGGACTACCAGTTCCCGCGCCATCATCTTTGATAAAGAATCCAATATCGTTGGGATGGCCCAAAAAGAATTCACCCAATACTTCCCTCAGCCCGGCTGGGTAGAACACAATCCCATGGAGATTTTGAATACTCAGCTCTCCGTAGCACGGGCAGTGTTAACCCTGAATGACATAAAGGCGGAACAAATAGAAGCCATAGGCATCACCAACCAGCGTGAGACAGCTGTGGTATGGGATAAAACTACCGGTCAGCCTGTACATAATGCCATCGTTTGGCAAGATAGAAGAACTTCCTTCATCTGTGATGAGCTGAAGGAGAAAGGGATGGAACCCTACATCCGTGAGAATACAGGTCTGGTAGCAGACGCTTATTTTTCTGGTACCAAGATCAAATGGATTCTTGACCACCTACAGAAAAACGACCCATCCTTTACCCCCGACAACCTATGTTTCGGGACCATAGATACCTGGCTGATATGGCAGCTTACAGGAGGAGCTGTACATGCCACAGATTACACCAATGCTTCCAGAACGCTTCTATATAATATCAAGGAGCAGAAGTGGGATGAGACCATGATGAAGGAACTTAATGTCCCAGCCAGCATGCTACCTGAGGTAAGACCCAGTAGTGGGGACTTCGGGGAAACTATCCCTAAGTGGTTTGACGGTACGAGTATTCCCATCAGAGGGGTAGCCGGAGACCAGCAAGCAGCTATGTTTGGGCAGGCTTGCTTTAAGACAGGCATGACCAAAAATACCTACGGTACAGGCTGTTTCATGCTCATGAATGCAGGGGACGAGTTTATCGCCTCCAAGTCTGGACTACTAACTACCCTTTGCTGGAGTCCGGAAGGAAAAGTACAGTATGCCCTGGAAGGAAGTATCTTCATTGCTGGTGCCGCTATCCAATGGTTGAGAGATGGACTAAAAGTGCTGGATGAAGCTCCTGACTCCGAGTATTACGCCATGAAGGTGGAAGATAATGGAGGCGTGTATGTGGTTCCTGCCTTTGCAGGTCTGGGTGCGCCTTACTGGGATATGTATGCCAGAGGCGCTATCTTCGGACTTACCCGTGGTGCCACCAAAGGCCATATCATACGTGCTACGTTGGAATCCCTCGCCTATCAGACTCGGGATGTACTTACGGCCATGGAGAAGGACGTAGGTAGGAAGGTAGAGAAGCTGAGAGTAGATGGAGGCGCTTCTGCAAACCAACTTCTCATGCAATTCCAGTCTGACATTCTGAATACTACCGTAGAAAGACCTTCTATTACAGAAACCACGGCTTTGGGTGCCGCTTATCTGGCCGGTTTAGCTGTAGGTTACTGGTCAGCTTCAGAACTAAGTGATTCCTGGAAAGTGGATGCTACCTTCACCCCACAAATGGCAGAAGGGGAAAGAGAAGGCTTGTATAAAAACTGGGGAAAAGCTGTCCAGCGTACCATGAATTGGGAGGAGAGTTAATCTCCCTGCCCTAACATACTCATGGCAGTATCACGAAATATTGTCAGGATCAAACTCCAAAATAGAAGGCCCCCGAGCATAAACCAAAATATGCGACGGGGCTTTTCTCTAAAGGAAATGGCTACGCCTACACTGATGGGTGGAGATAATATAGGGGCCAGGAAGGCTACCCCTACCATACCAAACTTCTTCCAGACGGTAACCATCATTTTGCGGAAAGAGTAGTTGGTGGGTTTTTTATTTCTCTTCCACTTAGTGTCTATCCAGTTTCTAATCTGAGTCCCAAAGTAGGCTAAGGCCCAAACACCAATGGCTGCCCCCAAGGTAGCGGTTAACAAGGTTTCTCCCATAGAAAAATTAGCCGCCAGCGCCATAAGCACAGCCACCAGAAACTTTACACTTCCGACAAGGATAACAGTTAAGTAAAGAAGCAGTTTTTCGGCAGAAACAGCCAACATAGAGAATACCCAAACTAGCATACACACATATACGTGAAAGAAATGAAAATTGATGGATTACAGCTGTAGGAACATTTTTATCCCTCTGAATACCTACAAAGGTAAACAATTAGACGTCCATTCACAGCGGATATTGGGCAGGTGAAATATCTCTCGCGTTTTCGGACAAAATGTGGATATCTACCCCATTATTTTGGGCCAAAGGCAAGATCTCCCGCATCTCCCAAACCAGGAACTATGTAAGCCTTAGCCGTAAGCTCCTTGTCTACAGCGCCTACAAAGATGTGAGCCTTGGGCATATTTCGCTTTACATATGCCAGGCCCTCTTCACTAGCTACTACTCCTGCCACAAATACATGCTCAGGCTTGCCTAAATGCTCTATTGCTGCTCGGTAGCTTAGCACCATACTTTTTCCAGTAGCGATCATAGGGTCCAGAAGAATGAGGGTTCTTCCTTCCAGGTCAGGGGCCGCCAGATATTCGATCTTCACGATGAATTCATTGCCGCTGGTATGATGCCGATAGGCGGAGATGAATCCATTATCTGCTTGATCAAACAGCTGAAGAAAACCATTATGCAGGGGGAGGCCTGCTCGCAAAATAGACAAAACCACTGGCTGCTGACTGGGGAGACGCATGTCCAACGTTCCCAAAGGCGTAGTAACCTCAGAGGTAGCATAACCTAACTTTTTGCTGATCTCATAGCCTAACAGAAACCCAATCCGTTCCAGGTTAGTTCTGAACCGCATTCTATCTTTCTGGATTCCTTCCTCCCTTAGTTCATAGAGAAGTTGGTTTAGGTAAGAGTCGTGATCTCCGAGAATATTTATGTTTTCAGCCATCGCAGAATTAAAGGTAATCTATTTTTACGAATCTGGAGATAAGGAACAGGATAGGCCCCAAACTTCCGGAAGAAAGTCTCTATACCTGCTATCATGGAGCCTTCAAAGTCCATTACATCAGCTCCGTTTTGCATGCCCGTTTGTATGCCCCTCCACATGAGTAATGACATGGCGCCTGAAGAAGCCTGATCTCCCGCATACACGCCAGCCAGATAAATCAGCTGCTTCTCAAAGAGCCCAAAGATAGCAGATGCCAGTGGGTTCCCCTCCTGATCTTTCGCCACTAACAGAAAGCCATTCCCAGAATCCAGCAGGTAGGAAGAAATGTTCTCCAGGATAGAAAGAGAAGCAGGATTTCCCCCACTGATGTCATGGCCGGAGGAAAGTTGAGCTTTACTCAACTGTTGGAAAAGACTGTAGTCTGATGTTCTCTCCACAGATACCCCATTTTTCTCGGCCTTATTTATTTGTCGCTTTAAAGGGGAAGCAAAGCCTTCCCATACTTTGCCGAAGCTTTCCTTCTCCCTGTCTACCTCATAGCCTTTGAGTGTAAGTTGATAGGTGTAGCGCGTAGTCAGCTGATAATTCTCCCAGTGAAAGGGTAGCGGATAGTCAAACTGAGGAGAGAATTGCTGAATGTAGAGGTGGATTTTGGGTAGCTTTTCCAGGAGGGCAATAACACTCTTTCGTTTCTGACTTAAAGAAGAATAGGTAGACTGGTCTACATCAGCATGGAAACAGATCCCCCAGTATTGCGAGAAAGCTTGGGTGAGAAAAGCAGTAAACCCAAACTTCCGACTGATTTTGATAGGCATGGCAGCCAGCCATCTCTCATTATCAGACACCACATAGGCTTCCCAGTCTTGTGCAACAGCCGACAAATAGCCATGCAGCAGATATACCCCCCCCTGCCGAGACTGCCTGATAAAAGCGTCCCATTTCTCAGGAGAAATCTCCTTTCCAGGAAGTATGTCTATGGCTAAGCCCATTTATAGCTGATTTACTTTTTGTACCCAGTTTAAGATAGGCTCTTTCCAACCTTTCCATTCTCCCGAATCACTTAAGGCCTCATTATGCAAGAGCACACATAGGTCTCCACTGTATTCATTTACCCTTGAGAATATCCTATCCATTTCCTGAATACTTTCTTCTACCGATAAGCCCATATACCCTTTCAGGCTCACATCCATAATTTGGGTAGGCTGTAGCCTTAAGGGAGTCTTTTCATTCTTTCCCAGATCAAACCAATCAAAACCTCTTGTCATTCCCATAGGGAAGCCTGTCATATGATATAGGCAGGCTGAAAAATCTTTAACAATGCCGGCCTGTAAGTAGAACTGATAGGTCTCAGGATATCTTACTTTTAGGTAGTGCTGCCTTCCACTATCTATATCATTAACCCATTCCTCCAGTTTTTCTTTCTCAAAAGAAATCTGCTCCTCATCCAGAAAAGTAGTGTAGGAAGGATGTATTCCTAGCCTATATCCAGCCTCTTTCAGACTTATGACCAGTTCCCTCAATTTCGGATTACGCCATGTAAAACGGCTATCATGCTTACTTTTTCTTTCGAGGAGAATAAAGAGATGGGTTTTCTCTTTAGGGAAGTAGTCTGCTAATAGCCCATAAAAATCATGAGGATCTCTTCCTCCGAGTAAGGCATTTACTCTTTCTCCTGCCTGTTGCCATTTCCCGCTAAGCAGATCTGTTAGCAGGCCGCCCCACTGTACATAAAAGGGCTTATGCTTGTATTTCCAAGGATTATCCAGATCAAAGGTCCAAATAACACGGGACTCTTTTTTGGATCGCTCAAGTTGAGGAAAGTGTTTTTTCAAATATTGCCATAGTTTCTCCGCATATAGTTCACAGAGCGGTTCTGCAAACCAGTTTCCTTTACCGGAAGAATAGGCATGAGGATCATACCTGTCATGCTGGTCCATGTGGCTCTCCACCCACTTTTCATAATCTGTAACCAGATAAAAAATGGTGGTCAGCACATCAAAGCCTAGTTCAGTATTTGAGGAAGGGAATAGAATAGGGGTTTCTCCTTCCTCCACATCAGCCCATTTCTGCCTAATACTCGTTTCATGAAGTAAGCCCTCATTTGGGATTCTGCATGAGAGAGGGGTATCAGTTTCTATCCGGTAATCTATGATAGGCGTATCAGCAGGTACTTCCTCAAGCCTTTCTACTAGCTCTGCTGAAAGCCCCAGTATTTCTCCAAATACCAAGTCAACGGTATAGGAAATACGTGGTGTGATGGAAGAGACCAGAACTTTCAGCATAATTAGCCTAAATTACAGCTATCTTGGATTCAAGGCCATCTTTGCCCTCATTTATTTCAGCCGGTAAATATGAAAAAAGCTGTCCTATCTATCAGTAGCTGGGGATACCTCCTCTGGGAGACCTTACTCAGGCTACGATATATATGGTGGGACAGAAAACGCCTCATCCAGCAAATGGACCATGTAGGGGTAAGTTCTATTCCGGTGGTATTACTCATAGGATTCTTTGCAGGAGCTATTATTGCCTGGCAGGGTGCATATCAGGTAAGAGGACTGGTTTCCTATACCATTTTAGGTGGACAGGTTAGCCGGGTGATCATGATGGAAATGGGTCCTGTCCTTACTGCTATGGTCATCAGTGGGAGAATAGGGGCTTCTATGGCGGCAGAGATAGGAAGTATGAAGATCTCTGAACAGATAGATGCCCTGAAAACAATGTCCATTGATCCGGTTAGATACCTGGTTCTTCCGCGCTTTTTGGGATTGAGTCTGATGATGCCCGTTCTTTGTGTTTTTGCCCTTTGTGCAGCCATGTTAGGAGCCTGGTTAGTTTCTAACTATTTTCTCGATATTACAGTCCAAGTATTTTTCGGATCGGTTAGAAGTTATTTCCATTTAGGCGATCTGAGCGGAGGTTTGATCAAGTCCGTCATTTTCGGAATGATCATCTCTATGACGGGTTGTAACAGGGGGTTTCAGGCCCAAAAAGGGGCCAGGGGAGTAGGAAAAGCCACAATTGATGCCTTTGTAATCTCCTCAGTATTAATTCTCTTGGCAGATTTTCTGCTTTGGGTGATTTTATTCAACAATTAGTACGAAAGATTGGGATGTTTTGCGATTTTTTCTATGTTTGCTGATAAACGGTAAAGCCCTTGCTTTAAATATTCCATCTTTTAAAAAGATAGCGGCTCTTATGGTACCCAAACAATATAAGCGACTATTCGCTACTACTTTCTTACTGGTGCTGCTGGTCAATTCCTCATTGTTATTAGGTCAAGATAAAAAAACTGAAAAACTGATCCGGAAAGCTAACCTGAACTTTCAGAGCGAGAAGTTTGTTGCGGCGGAGGAATTGTATCGTGATGTGCTAGACGCACAGCCCAGTAATTACACAGCTACTTACAGGCTGGGGTTAATTAATGACTACCTGGAAGATTATGAAGATGCCCTGCG
>JBCBKZ010000278.1:0-6918 GCA_038520955.1 Bacteroidota bacterium
ATGATCTTCTGGATCTGTTAAGCACACATGAAGAAGAACTATCCACTTATTCATCCAGAGAGATTTACTATGTCTATGTGCAGGCGCAGAATTACTGTGTGAAGAAAATTAATTCCGGAAAGAGGGAATACATACAGCACCTCTTCTCCATTTACCTGATCATGCTGGAGAAGAAACTGCTCATTAAAAATGGATACATGGATCATCATGTATATAAAAATATAGCCGCTAATGGCTTGTTTCTAAAGAAGTACGACTGGACCTACGAGTTTCTTAATTCTTATAAAAGAAAGATCCATCCTGAACAGCAGGAGAATGCCTACACCTATAATATGGCTAAGTATCACTATGAGAAAGAGGAATATCGGCAGTCTATGAAACTGATCCAGCAGGTGGACTTCCCTAATTGGCGATATCACCTGGGGGCTAAATTTATGCTATTAAGGATTTACTTCGAATTGGGGGATGAAGATGGCCTAAGTTATCTGGTTCAGGCACTGAAGGTATATTTGCACCGGCATAAGGAGATCCCTAAATACCAGTCCAAGATTCATACGAATATGATGCGCTTTACACAAAAGATGCTTCAGCTCAAGCAAAGCAGTTCGTATTTGAAAAAGGCTGAAATTAACAGCCGACTTCATAAGCTGAAAGAAAAGATAGCCTCCACTCAAGGGATAGCGTACGAAAGCTGGCTCAAACAAAAGCTGAATGAGCTGCTAGAACAAAATACATTAGAAATAGCTTAGTTTACCTGAGAAAGAGAGTCCAGTAAAGCACGTGCTTCTTCTACTGAGTTCACCTTATAGCTAGCCTCAGTTCTGTCAAGGCCTACCTTTATGGTATAGGCCTCAGCTGGAACCGCCTTAAAGGTATCTTCATCCGTATGGTCATCTCCTATGGCGAGGATGAAATCCCATTCTCCTTTATTTAGCCAGAGGGCAGCCGCCTTTCCTTTGTTGACACCGGCATTTCTGACTTCCACCACCTTATTTCCTTCCAAAACCTGTAGGTTGTGGTTAGAAGTATAGTAGATGAGTTCTTCTCTGATTTCACGTACACGATTTACCCCAAGTTCGTTATCTATCTTTCTGTAATGCCATGCCAGGGTGTAGTCTTTTTCTTCTATAAAGGAACCAGGCGTACGTTCCACCAGATTCTCCAAAATAGGCATAATGGTGGCTTTCCAGTTGTCCATCACCCCTTCATTCAACTTCCAATCTTTTCCATCCCACAGCCATACACCATGTTCAGAGACCATTTCTATGCCTGTATCCTTAAACCATTCTCCCAGTGTGTATCTGTCCCGACCACTAATGATGACCGCTTTTGTATGAGACTGGCTGAGGAGTCTTTGTACTATGCCGCGGAGTTCTTCATCCGGAAAGGCCATTTTGGGATCATTCTTGAATCCTACAAGGGTACCATCATAGTCCAGTAGGAGCAACCTGTTCTTGGCTGACTGATAATGTTTCTTAATCTTCTCAAGGTCTTTCTCCTTCAGAAGCTTGGTTTTTCTGTCCTGTTGCAATTTACCTACCTCCATTTGTTGTTGAATGAAACTTTGTGCCCAATGCTTGACGTTGTACTTTTTGAGCTTCTTCTGCATCTCAGTCAATGCATGAGACTGGTCTTCTTCCGGCATTTCTAATGCTTGTTCCAGTGCATCTACGATCTCGTCCTGGTCATTCGGGTTAATGATAATACCATCTGACATTTCAGTAGACGCCCCTGCCATCTCACTCAGTATCAGCACGCCTTTCTGTGAAGCCTCCTTACTGGCTACAAATTCTTTGGCTACTAGATTCATCCCATCTCTCAAGGGAGTGATGAGAGCTATATCCGCTGTCCTGTACATGGCCATAAGGCTGAAAAAAGGGAAAGAACGATAGTAATATCTTATAGGGATCCAATCAAACGTACCAATTTCTCCGTTGATTCTCCCTACCAAGTTATCAATTTCATCCTTTAGTTGCTGATACTGGTCCACGTTGGAGCGGGAGGGAACCACCACCAGTATGAGACCTACCTTGGCGTGGTATTGTGGGTTTTTCCGAAGAAAGTGTTCATAGGCCTTTATCCTTTGGGGAATTCCCTTGGAATAGTCCAGCCTGTCTATAGATATGATCAGTTTCCTGTTAAACTTTTCTTTATAGTTCTGGATGAAGTCAGCCTCCTCTTTTACATGAGTAGGTACATTGGCCTTCATGTCTGGATGTGCATACTTATCATAGTCTATTCCCATGGGGAACACATCCACATTGATGATTCTATTCTCCAAGTACAGGTTTCCAAAGTCATGTTCCACTCCTGTAATCCTGTAAACAGAACTCAGAAAGTGGCGCATATACCCAAAGGTGTGAAAGCCTATCTGATCTGCTCCCAATATGCCTCTGAGAATAGAATCGCGCCAGGGCAAGGTTCTAAAAATCTCATAAGAAGGGAAGGGGATATGTAGAAAGAATCCAATGGAGAGTTCTGGTACTCTTTCTCTCAGCATACCTGGTACCAGCATAAGCTGGTAGTCCTGCACCCACACCATGTCTCCCTCCTGCACATTTTCAATGACGGCATCTGCAAATTTCTGATTTACCTCTTTATAGGCGTTCCACAGGGTATCATTATAAACTGTGTACTGAGGGAAGTAATGAAAGTGTGGCCAGATGGTTTTATTGCTAAAGCCCTCGTAGAATAGTTCCACATCCTCCTGTGTGAGAAAGACGGGAACCATGCCATCATCTTTGAATTTTTTATTGATAGAGGTCCTGATTTCCGGGTCTGTAACTGCCTGCCCCGGCCATCCTATCCATATCCGCTGGTTTTCCTCTGAGTCCAGAGAATTTAAGCCTGTAGCAAGTCCACCTGCTGAGGGGTAGAAGATGAGTTCCCCGTGCTTCCTGTTGATGGTGATCGGTAAGCGATTTGAGACGATGACTATTCTTCCCATACCCCGACAAATTACTATCCGCAGGGAGTAATACAAAGTTAAATTAGCCTTTTCAGAGTATGAGCATGAATATTTGATGTTTGTTTCATCATATTTTATGATTTGGTAAAACATGTCTGTGCCATGAAATATTCTCATACCTACTTCACTGGCTTTATTCCTACGATTTTATGTAGTTTTGACGCATGAGAATTCACTTTATCGCTATTGGGGGAAGCATCATGCATAGCCTTGCCATAGCTTTGGCCAGACAAGGACATACCGTAAGCGGATCTGATGACAAGGTATATGACCCAGCTAAAAGTAAACTGGAAGCGGAAGGACTTTTACCTGAGGAGATGGGTTGGCAGTCTGAAAGAATCACAGACGATCTGGATGTAGTGATATTGGGTATGCATGCCTTCTCAGATAATCCTGAATTACTCAAGGCGCAGGAATTAGGGCTAACCATCTATTCCTTTCCGGAATTTATGTACGCCTACAGTAAGCAGAAACAGCGAATGGTGATCGCAGGAAGCTATGGGAAGTCTTCAGTTACCTCCATGATCATGCATGTGCTGAAGCATATAGGGAAAAAGTTTGACTATATGGTAGGCGCACAGGTTCCCGGATTTGAGCAATCCGTTTCCCTGAGTGAGGATGCACCCCTTATCGTGATGGAAGGAGATGAGTACCTGTCTTCTCGTATAGATCCACAGCCCAAGTTCCTCCATTATAAACCCCATATACTGATTTTGACAGGAATTTCATGGGACCATATAAATGTGTTTCCCAGCCTGGAAGAATATCATGAACAGTTTAATAAGCTGTTGGCCACTCAGGAGAAGGCGTCCTCTGTCATCTATGCAAAAGACGATAAGGTCTTAAAGAAAATGGTAGAAAAAAACCTGGAAGATGAGGTTCATTATCCTATTCCTTTCTCTACACCAAAGTATAAGGTGAAAGACGGCACGTTTACCCTCAGTATTCAGAAAGAAAAGACTAGCCTGGAAGTAATTGGAGAACATAATATGCGAAACATGGCTGCTGCCTGGGAGGCTTGTAGATTAGTAGGGGTGGAACTAAATGATTTTTTAGATGCTGTCAGTTCATTTCAAGGGGCAAACTCCAGATTACAGACAATAAGCTCTTCCTCCAGCAGCATAGTGTATAAAGACTATGCACATGCGCCTGCCAAGGTAGAAGCCACAGTAAAAGCAGTGAGAGAGCAGTATCCCAGCAAGAATCTAATTGCCTGTCTGGAACTGCATACCTTTAGTAGCCTGACCAAATCTTTCTTACCTCAATATAAGGGAAGCCTGGATCCTGCAGATGGTAAGCTGGTGTACATCAATCCTGAAACAGTCAAAGCCAAGCGATTGGAAGCCATAAGTGAGGCTGAGTTGCAACAAGCCTTTGGCTCTTCAGACATCACATTACTTGAGAAAAAGGAGGATATTCTCCCTGCACTTAAAGGAAAGACCTCTGGGGATGATGTGATTCTGATGATGTCTTCAGGAACCTTTTCAGGCCTGGACCTAAAGGAAATAGGTTAATTTCCTCCTGCATAGATGATGAGCCTTCTCATGATGACTAGATCTCCATCTCTTATGCTGAGGAAGTACATGCCGTCCTGCAGAAAACTCACATCAAACACTTCTTCTACCGTTTGTCCCTGCTGGCCCAGATAGTTCTTTTCAATGACTCCACGGCCAATAGGGTCTGTGATGATAAGTCTCACATCATTGGTGGTAAAGCTGGGGATGAATACAGTTATCTGCCCATCATTTGCCGGAAGAGGATACACAGAAATAATGGCAGTGGGATCAAAATTCACTTCTATTACCTCAGAGTACTTTGGGTTACCGGAAGAATCCAAAAATCGGATACGGTAGAATATTCTTCCAGCAGATGAAGGTTCATCCGTCTCATTATATTCTACCATACCATTAGAGGTGCCTGCTCCAGTGATCTCCTTCAGATCCGTCCAGGTAGTCCTATCAGGAGAGGTTTCTATGATAAAGAATTCATTATCAAATTCTATGGCTCTCCAATTCAGGAGCACCCTTTCTTCCTGAACCCTTCCTGAGAATTCCAGAATGCTTGTCTCAGCAATGAATGCAGAAGCGAGCATAAAACTTGAATCAGAAGTATAGGCCGTACCAGTCCCGTTAGTAGCGAACCCTCTGGCGAAGATCAGCACATCTTCCGGAAGATTTGTTACTTCCTGGCTAAACGCTCCTAAGAAATCATCTGAACCTATAGTGACTTTTTGGTCTTGAGAGTCTGTGATGTCCGGATTGGCTTCTGTACTCCAGACTATCCCATATTCACTGATCTCGCCGCCACCGTTGGAGATAATCTGGGCACCCATGGTAGCTCTAGCGACGCCCAAATCAGAGAGGGTAAAGTCTTGTATGATCGGTAGACTAGGGGCGGAGCCTCGTATGGTCAAACCATAATCCTCTGTTTGGCCATATAATAGGGTGCCACAAGGTCCATCATTTCCTGTAATCAGATCAGAAACCACCCGCATTCTGATCACCTGATTCACTAACGGAGGATTATCGGGTATGGAAATGGAATCTGTATGTATCTGGGGAGCCCCCGTTTTGTCTGATGAGAATGCCAATTCTCCATCATCGGAGAAATCTCCATTGTTATTATAGTCAAAATAAACCCTGACTTTTTGGTCATTCGTTCTGGTATACACCTCTAGATTATAGGTTTGGCCAGCCTGAACCGTAGTTCTGTAATCACACACTCTGTCCAAATAGGCCCCTTCTGTGGAGAAGGTTTCTGAGGCTGCATCCAAAGTATTCAGGACCACCCTAACTGGTCCTATCCCAAATGAGTTATTGGGATCTTCCACTCTTGGGAAGCAGAGGGCATCTGCAGGAAGGGGAGGAGGGGTTTCCGTGGCTCTTGATTCCAGTAAGGTAGGCCTTAAGGTAGTAAGGGCCGTAATCATTCGCTGCTTTTGACCTTCTGTAAATTGCTCAGAACAACTGGAGTAATCCATATGATTGGTAATGACCTGCCCCAGAGGATTACCCGTACATTCGTTTATCTCTTCTCTTTCACAGGTAAAAGCTGACCTGATATGCGGATCTGTATCACAAATTCTGTCGCCATCAGTATCACAGTCAACATTGGCAGGACATACAAAACTTCTGCTTTGCTCATCAAAATCTCCCTCAAAGGTGTGGTATAAGGAGAGGGCATGTCCTATCTCATGTCCAAGGGTGGTATTTCCTTCTGTAAACTGGCTACCCAGGATGACCGTCCCATCTACAATTTCAGAGAATCCAGGGAAATAGGCATAAGCAGCAATAAAACTGCCAGTACTCCCATCCTCTCCATCTATTCTGTTGACAATCCAGATATTATAGTAATCCTCATTTGGCCATCGGGTTTCTCTCTTTAACCCGAATTCATTGATCCCTAATTGGCTCTCAAGCTTTACGCCCTCAGCTACATAGGTAGGGTCATCTGTATAGTCCCATCGAACTATGCCCGTAGTAGGCATGCAATCAGGGGTTCTTTTGGCCAGTCGAAGTTCTATCCCTATATCTGGACCCGTAAAGCCTTCAGTTTGTGCCCCTTTAAAGAGTTTATTGGTGTAATCCAGAGCCTCCTGAATTTGTTGGTCGCTTATATTCTCGCCGCTACCAGCTTCCGAACCTGCCCCAATGACATGTACTACTACAGGAATCACATATTCATTTCTTAAGGAAGAGACTGTATGTTTATTTCTTTGAAGAAGTTGCTCGTTGATATGAAGAATTTGTCGCAAGTGAGGATGCAACTCGAGCATATGATGATGAGAATGATCAAATCCACATCTTGCATGCTGACCATAGGCCACATGAGAATAAAGGCTTATTAGTAGAAATAGGCAGAAAGACAGAATACTTCCAGAAAGAAAACTAAGCTGAGCAGATTTAACCGTGTCGAAAACAACCATAAGTCCAATCCCCAATTACCAGATT
>JBCBKZ010000279.1:0-6917 GCA_038520955.1 Bacteroidota bacterium
ATGGATTGGAAGACAATCTTTCCATAGCCGAGCAGCTTCTTCGCACTTGCAAAGACCACAGAATCTTTGCATTTTCTGGTAATCTTGGGGCAGGGAAAACCACCTTGATTAAATCCCTTTGTCAATTTTTAGGGGTAGAACAAGATGTGGTGAGTCCTACCTTTACCCTCGTTCATGAATATTCTTCTCCTGCAGGTGATATCTATCATTTTGATTTCTACAGAATGAAATCAGAGATGGAAGCCTACGATATAGGGGTACATGAATATCTGGATTCGGGTGCATACTGTTTCTTGGAATGGGCTGAGAAGGTTCATGGCTTATTGTCGGAAGACACTGTATGGGTAGACATTACAGTTCTCTCGGAAACAAGCAGGTTAGTCAAAGTTAACTACTGAGTGTCATGGGTAAAACCCAACCATCTATTGAGAAAACGTTGTTTTCTGGTGTTTATCCAGGATCCTGGTCCATTCCTGAAGAAAAAGCCCTGCTGATTTCTGAAACCAGGAAGAGCCTGAAAATAGGCGTCCCTAAAGAAACCTTTTTCCAGGAGAATAGAGTTCCGCTTACCCCAGAAGCAGCTTCTGTTCTGGTAGCTAATGGCCATCAGGTGTTTATTGAGCATGATGCCGGAGAAGGTGCCAGATATACTGATGCCGACTATGCTAACGCAGGAGCCATTGTTACCTACAATGTAGCGGATGTCTTCAAGCAGGCTGACTATATCCTGAAAATTTCTCCCCTTTCTGGTGAAGAACAGGAACTTCTGAAGGAAAATCAGAAAGTCATTTCAGCCGTCAATATGGGAGGATTGACACCTGATTACATACAGAGGTTCATAAAAAAGAACATCACTGCCCTTGGGTTTGAGTTTTATCTCTCCAAGGATGGTTCCATGCCCTTGGTAGAAATGTTGAGTGAGATAGCCGGGGTGTCCTCTATCCATATAGCTTCTGAGCTACTGACAGGTATGCAAGGAGGACAAGGACTATTGTTAGGCGGAATTACCGGAATCCCACCAGCAGAAATTACCATTATAGGGGCAGGTACGGTCGGATTCAATGCTGCTCAAACAGCCATGGGGATGGGTGCCCGTATCAGGATCATAGATGAAGAAATCTATAAACTCAGAAGGATAGAAAAGGAGCTGGGCATAAGTGTGTACACCTCAGTAGCTCAGCATAATTATATCATGGAGGCGGTCAGATCCTCAGATGTTGTAATTGGAGCAGCCTATAGGGCAGGCCAACGTGCCCCCATGGTAGTAACTGAAGACATGGTCCAGGAGATGAGAGAGGGTTCAGTCATAATTGACGTGGCCATAGACCAGGGAGGATGTATAGAGACCAGCCGGGTAACTTCCCATGAAGAACCTACCTTTATTAAGCATGGAGTGATTCATTATTGTGTGCCCAACATAGCTTCCAGGGTAGCCAGGACGGCTTCTATAGCTATCAGCAATATACTTGGGCCTCTATTGGTGAGAATAGGAGAGAACGGAGGTCTTGATCATTATGTAAAGTTTGATGAAGGCTTGAAGAATGGGATTTATGTGTATAGAAGGCACCTAACCAAGAAGAATATGGCTTCCCTCTTTGGGATGACCATGAATTATAGAGACATAGAATTATTAATTGCAGCTATGTAAGTGACTTTCGTGGTAATTGACTATCAAAAGGAAAAATGTAACAAATTTATGAAGACGCTACGCTATTTAATGACTGTTTGTCTTTGTTTGGGAATATATACCATCTCATTTGGACAAACACCCACTGCGACTGAAACTACTGCCAAATTCTTGAAAAAGGAATCTGGTAATGCCTTGACCATAAACGTTCAGGGCCAGCCTAAAAATGTGAAAGCTGTATTAACAAATGACATAAAGACTGTAACGGGTAGCAAGCCTAAGCTAAAGGTGGCTAGCTCCATGACCTCTTTTCTGGGGGTAACCTTTAATAAAGTGTCTAGCTCACAGATGGACTATCACTTCAGAGTAGAGAAAGCCGGGAAAAGTAGTAATAACTCTACGGTTACCTTTTTCATTTCTGCTGGAAACAACAACTTTGTTTCTTCAGCTGAGTATCCTTCTGAGATCAGAAACGCTAAAGATTATCTGTCAGGTCTGGAGTTCGAGGTGAAAAAATACGAATTACAGCTTACCATTGATGAGCAAGGAAAGGTAATAGAGAAAAGTATCAAGGAGCACCAGAATATGATCCAGGATTCTATTAAACTGGAGAAAAGACTGGCTGAAACCAAGCAGTCTATCATAGATAATAAGGCTTCCAGAGCCAATCAACTTATCAAAATTGATGATGAAAGAGCCAAGCTGGAAGATCTGAAATATGAGTTAGATGTAATGAATGGAGAAGCAAGTCCCAGAGTCAGAGATGATAGAGAAAGAGAGGAAGTAAGACCTGAATATAGAAGAGATAGTCGCGATGACGATAGATACAGAAATGACGACAGAGCAGAGAGAGACAGTAGATATCGTGATGATGAGATGAGAGCTAAAGAAGTAAGCCAGTCAAGGTATGAAGATGATAGGAGAAGGGAAGATGACAGGTACAGAAGTGAGGAAAGAAGATATGAAGATGACAGGTATCGTGAAGAGGACAGAAGGGAAGACGATAGATACAGAAGCGAGGAGAGAAAATTTGATGAAGATAGATATCGTGAAGAAGATAGAAGAGAGGACGACAGATACAGAAGTGAGGAAAGAAGGTCTGATGATGATAGGTACCGTGAGGAAGACAGAAGAGAAGATGACCGTTACAGAAGTGAAGAAAGAAGATCTGATGATGACAGATATCGTGAGGACGATAGAAGGCGTGAAGATGATGACAGGTATAGAGAAGAAGATAGAAGAAGAGAAGAGGAGCGTAGATATAAAGAGGAGCAGTACAGAGAACTGGATAGATGGTATACTGAAGATATGTTCAGAGACGACGACAGAAGGTTTAAAGACCTGAGAGATACCAGAGACCTTACTGACAGAGAATATGACAGATATAAGGCCTGGAAACTATATGACCAGCGTCTTAGAGAAGAGGAAGAAGCAAGAAGAGATTCCAGATACGATGATTCTCTTTACTAAGAATTGAATTTGTTCTTAATAATATGCCCGGCCAAAAGCTGGGCTTTTTTTATGTGGTCTGTTAAGAGGACTTTGACATCCAGCTTGAGAATATGTATTATCACTATCCTATAATCCCACTCACCCCTTGACCCCCTAAAATGGAACATGTTGACATTATCATTATTGGCGCTGGATTATCTGGAATAGATGCTGCTTGCCATTTTAAGATGAAATGCCCCGACAAAACCTTTGTCATATTCGAAGCCAGAGAGAGAATAGGAGGGACATGGGATTTATTCAAGTATCCCGGTATACGCTCGGATTCTGATATGCACACCTTTTCCTTCCATTTTAAGCCTTGGAAGTATCACCAGTCTATTGCTGAAGCAGATGTTATCATGGAGTATCTGGATGAGACGGTGGAAGAGTATTCTCTGGAAGATAAAATCAGGTTTAATCATAGCATGGAAGAAGCTTCATGGTCGGATGAAACTCACTCCTGGACCATAAAAGGAATGAACCATACCTCAGGAGAAAGCCTGGAGATGAGTTGTTCCTTTCTCATGCTGTGTACAGGTTATTATGATTATGAGGAAGGCTATACACCAGACTTCAAAGGACTGGATAAATTTGAGGGAACATTTGTTCACCCTCAGAAGTGGCCTGAAGATCTTTCCTATGAGAATAAGGAAGTAGTGATCATTGGGAGTGGAGCCACAGCTGTTACGCTCATCCCTGCTATGGCTGATAAAACGAAGCATATTACCATGCTTCAGCGGTCACCATCTTATGTCTTATCCAGACCCTTACAAGACGGTTTTGCCAGGTTTGTGCATAAGATTTTTCCGGATGGCATAGCTCATTCCCTTTCAAGGTGGAAGAACCTACTGGAATCCATGTACCTGTTTTGGGCATCCAGGAAAAATCCGGAGAAGGTGAAAGAATATATTCAGGATGAAATAGTCAAAGTGGTAGGTAAGGACTATGACATAGATCCCCACTTTAATCCCTCTTATAATCCATGGGACCAACGACTTTGCCTTGTTCCGGATAATGATCTTTTCCATACCATCCGGGAAGGGAAGTGTACCATGGTAACTGATCACATAGAATCCTTTACGGAGGAAGGAATTCTCCTGAAATCCGGAGAAACACTACAGGCAGATATAATCGTTTCCGCTACCGGCCTGAAGTTAAAAAGCCTGGGAGGGATGACTTTCTATGTGAATGGAGAAAAAATGGACCACGGGAAAGCCATCAGCTATAAGGGTGTCATGCTGGATAACTATCCTAATATGGCCGTGGTCGTAGGCTACACCAATGCCTCTTGGACCCTAAAAGCAGATCTGACCTGTATGTATGTGTGTCGGCTCATTAACCATATGGACAGTAAGGGCATTAAAAAATGCATGCCGGTGGTCCAAAACCCTGAGATGGAGACTATCCCGCTTATAGATTTCTCCTCTGGATATGTGCTCCGCTCCATAAATGAAATCCCCAAACAAGGAAAGGAGTTTCCCTGGAGGCTTCACCAAAACTACGTCAAGGATTTACGCATACTGAAGTACAACAAATTAGAGGATGGCCATCTGACCTTTAGCTAGTACCCCATGAAGAATTTTAAGAATAAGATTGTAGTCATTACCGGAGCAGGATCAGGTATAGGCCGTGCGTTAGCTATGGCTTTTGCTAAGTTGGGAGCTAGATTAGCTTTGAACGATTTTCAGCAAGAAGGACTGGATGAAACGCTTGCCCTATTAGAGAAGCAATCATCTCCTGAAGTTCTGACGTCTGTATTTGATGTGGCTGACAGGTCTTCTATGGAGGCCTTTGCGGAGAAAGTGAAATCTGAATGGGGAAATGCTCACATCATCATCAATAATGCAGGTATGGCTGGTGGAAATCATCCTGCCTACTTAACCTCTGAGGAATTGTATCGGAGGGTGATGGAAGTGAACTTCTTTGGAGTACTGAATGGCTGTCAGATCTTCCTTCCCCAACTGGTAGAGAACCAGGAAGGGGCCGTGGTTAATATCTCCAGCATTTTTGGCCTAATGGGTACAGCCAATAATTCTGCCTACTGTGCAAGTAAATTTGCCGTAAGAGGATATACAGAAACATTGGTGGCAGAGTTCCAAAAATCACCTATTAGCATCCATTGTGTCCATCCAGGGGGGATAAAGACTAACATAGCCAGCTCGGTAGACGATGCAGAAAAATTTGATGGTAAGTTTCTCACAACACTTCCCGAAGATCTGGCCCAAGCCATCATCAAAGGGATCAGAAAAGATAAACCCCGAATTATTTATGGTAATTACGCAGGACAAACCTGGTTTGGGACCAGATTTATTCCCCAAAAGGTCTTGAATGCCATCATGTGGAAAAGGCTGGGAGAAACGGTCAACCTGGAAGATTACCGCAGCTTTATTAAAGACCTCTAGGATTCTTACTACTGGAAGGCATGTGGGCTTCTCCCCATTCTCTCATGCTGCCTATGATGGGCATGATAGAATCTCCAAGTTTCGTTATTGAGTACTCCACTCTGGGAGGGATTTCAGCGTAAATTTTTCTACTTAATATCCCATCTGCTTCCAGCTCTCTTAGTTGCTTGGTCAGCATATGCTTACTGATCCCTTCTATCCCTCTTTGCAATAGACCAAACCTGTTTCCACCCTTAGATATCAGGTAAAGGATAATGGGCTTCCATTTCCCTCCAATTTTTCTCATGGTAAAGGTGACAGGGCAATCCAGTATATCCACAGATTTTTTTTCCTCCATAAGTAAATTTAATATTCTCCTAACTACTTGATTTTCAGCAATAGTCTTAAAAAAGTGACTACCTAATTATTTTATAACTACTTGTAAATCAGAAACTAATATGCATGATTTGTCTTATTAATTCAACTCAATTCGTGGAAAAATGAAGAATCAAATCTTCTCACTTCTCGTGATTACAGGCTTTGCGCTTATGCTGACAGCCTGCACAGAAAATGCTGAAAACATCAAAGAAAAAGAAGCTATGACAAGTCTGGATCCCAAAACCCTTGAAGCAGTACAGGCATATGCCCTTGGAGAATGGACAAGCCTAACCGTAGAGCTAAGACCTACTGAAGACCGTACAGGAAGTGGAACTGTACTTCCAACCTATCTGAAGCGTCATTTTAATTACTTGAGCAAGGATAAGTTTATAGGGACCATCACCATGTTTGGGGATAATTATGGCCAACTACCCCTCATGGAGTTTGAGTTCAAAGGAGAACTGGAATGGGGAGAGGAGCATCCCATAGCTGATGGAGCATGGAAAATAGACTATGTATTAAATGAAGGCTTCGGGGTTACGCCTTTGAATCCACAAGCAGCTCAAATGCTAAATCAGGCTCTACCAGAGGGTATGGAACCTTTTGAGGATGGAGTAAAGAAAGACATTCTGGGAAAGGCATTCCCTATGTTCCACATAGTAGAAGGACAGATAGTATCTGACTATGATCTGATTTATTTCAAGAATGGAATGCTATTCATGGGTGCCAAGCACGTAGATGGGACTCCTTTTGATAAGGTTGAGAATCGTCCTCATCAACTACAAATTCCATTAAGCCGAGTATAGTTTCTGGTATGTAAAGAGACTCCTGACACCACTTACAGTTTGTTAGTAGAAAGCATGAGATGTATAGGGAGTGCCTGGAGATCTCTCATATATTTACCCGACTTAGGTCGGGTATTTTTTTGTAGGGAGAAACATGAGAAAGAAAAATTTTTGTGAGAAAAGTTATTTAGTGACGCTACTATTCCTTTTCTGATTATCCTTTATTTAGGAAGATTTGATTATTCCGATAAATTG
>JBCBKZ010000027.1:0-16439 GCA_038520955.1 Bacteroidota bacterium
ATTTTTGAGGATCTGTCAAGGCCATTAAACTGGTTTCCTTCAGCATCTGTGATATTAGCAAAAGAGAAGATGGGGCTTAGACGTAAACCTATTCTAATGCCTTCCTGGGCTTGAAGGCTAAAAGAAGTACCAACTAACAAGGCAAGTAAAAGAATGTATGTTCGCATGGTGTCAGAAGTTTGGTTAAGTGAGGGCAAGTTACGGCTAGTTGTTAAATTTTTGTCAGAATTTCGAAAGATTCTGCTCCTAAAAAAATCTCATCCGACCCATTGCTGAGTCGGATGGATAACATTGTCGAGCCTGTTACGTTTTAACATGTATTTCAACATGTTTAACCATTAACCATTCGTACCTTTGGATGTACCTTAATGGTTGAAGTCACATATTTTTATGATTCAGGAAAAAAAACTTCACTTTTTCTTTTCACTGCTGGTCATTTCTCTCCTCATTTTCTCATCCTGTGAATCAGACCCTGATGCAGATATAGCTGATATAGAAGTAGATATAGATTTTAGGCGTACTGATAGCCTGATGGAAGCCGGCATGAAGGCTTATGCTGAGAACCCTGAACTGGATGTTCTTCAGGCCTATAATAGTTACCTCAAGCCTGATAAAACCTTCTGGTATGAATACCTGGGACTAGGGGGGAGATTCGGGGAAGAGGTGGCTGATAGTAAGCAGGATTCACTCATTGCCCTTAATGTAGGAGGCTTGATTTCAGATCCACGTATGCTCCAGCTTATGGATTCCGTAAGGGAAGTGTTTCCCATGGGATATGACTTTGAAGCAGAGATTACCCCAGTGCTGAAAAGACTGGCAGTACTATTTCCTGATATCCCTCTTCCAGCCTTCAGAACCCATGTGAATGGGTATGTTCCAGATGCAGATTTGGCCTACATAGATCAGATTGTCAGTGTACCGGGCTTCATCAGTTTTGGGCTACATTATTATCTGGGAGAATCCTTCTCCTTTTACCCACCTACCATCCCACAATATGTACAGCGCAGGTTTATACCGGAGTACATGGAGGTGGTACTAGCTAAAGAAATAGCGGAACAAATCATAGAGCCCATAGACTTCAGGCAAAACAGAGCTTTGTTAGACAACATTGTTCACGCAGGCATGAAGCAATATTTGGTTGATCAACTTCTGCCAAATGAGCCTGACTCTGTAAAGCTATATTACACCAGTGCCCAAATGGAGTGGGTTACCTATTACGAACAAGCCGTTTATAAGGAGCTCATAGATAAACTGTATGATACCGACTTTAAGCTTCAGCAGGAGTACCTAGGAGAAAAGCCTTACACCACCAACCTTTCTCTGGAGTCAGCCCCTCGCCTGGGACAGTTTACCGGCTGGAAAATAGTGGACAGCTACATGGAGAATCACCCGGATGTGAGTGTGGAGGAACTATGTGCCATGACAGATTACCAGCTGATATTTAAGGAGTCGAGGTATAAACCTTAGACTATCTCTGGATGTAATCCCTGAGTTGTCTCTTCTTTGCGACTTAGCGTCTTTGCGTGAATTAAAATGGAGGTTCTGTAGAGACATAATGCATCATATATCTACATTGTTGAAAATATTTTTTAGCACCTACTTTTGGTTACGAAATACTTTTTGCATATTTGCATTCCGTTTGAAAAGAAGGAATTATGTCAAAGAAGTTTACCACCAAGAAATTAAAGCTGAGGTCTCGCGCTGAGAAGAGGCGTTGGAGCCTTAAGACTAATCCCAGAATAAAGGGATTTAAGGCTAGCATAGAGCAGCAGAACCTGGATGTGATTCGCAGTCTTGAAGAAAAAGTAAAAGCTGCGACCAAATAAGGCGAAATGTTCATCTGTTATATATGACTCTCTTTCTTAAGAGAGTCTTTTTTTTGATTGTACAGGAGGGAGAATTTGTGTATTTATGTTTAAGTCAATAAAGCCCTATGTACACCCTTTCACATCTTCCTCGTTTTTTCGTCCTGGGATTTCTCATCTTTTTCACCGCTTTACCTTCTCAGGCACAGAAGTATGATTTTGCCTACCAAACTTTTCGCGGAACTCGTATCGTAAACGGCCACTCGGTTGAGGTAAACGATAAAGGCTCTCTTACCTTCTGGATTTCTCACAGATTTGGTCCCTTAAGCCAGGGAGTAGATGGACTATGGGGCTTGGATCAAGCCACTATCAGACTGGGACTGGATTATGGCATCACTGACCGACTGCTGGTTGGAGTAGGTAGGAGTGGCTTACAGCGTACCTATGATGGCTTTGCGAAGTATGCATTGATCCGCCAGGCTAAAACGGAAGGATGGCCCATTTCAGCTACCTGGCTAAGTACAGCCGCTGTGAGTACGCTGAATGCCGAAGGAGTCCCTTTTTCTGACAGGGTTACCTATACTCACCAATTATTGATTGCCAGAAAGTTTGGTGATGCTTTCTCCCTACAAGTCATGCCTACTCTGCTTCATAGAAATATCGTAGGAGCAGAAGATAAGAATGACGTTTATGCCCTTGGGATAGCACCCAGAATCCAGTTGTCCAAGATGCTAGCGGTTACTGCTGAATACTATCTGCACTTGAATGATGCACTGGCAAGTGATCCAGCTGACGGATTTTCCTTGGCAGTAGAAATAGATACTCGCGGGCATGTCTTCCAGTTCAGCTTAAGTAATGCCAGAGGTATGATAGAACGTTTTTTCATCACAGAAACCTCTGGAAGCTGGAATATGACAGACAACATCCACTTCGGATTCAACATTACCCGAGACTTCAGAATAGGGAAGAAGAAGAGGTATTAAATCGACTCCTGTTCGATAAACGCCCTTAAATCTTCTAGCTGCTGATGGCTCATACGCTCAAGGGTGTAATGAGGCATATAGGGCTTATGTCCTTTCATGGCATAGGTGCCATATCTGACAATGTCGTAGATATTGAAATAAGAATCCCGACCCATATTCCGCTTGAACTTACGGAAGGTAAACTTGCTGTTATCCAGGTTTAGTTCTGACACTCCTTTGGGGAAATGACAAGCCTGACAGCTAAACTTATAGAGAAGAGCCCCCTTGAAGGCATCGCCTTCTTCCACCCCTTTATAGCCCGCTATTTTATCCTCAGGGCCATCACTGAAAGTGGCGGGAGATTTTTTCATGTAGAGAGAGCGTAGTTCTTCCATGAGTTTCTTTTTGGCCCCGGCTGTGAGTTCTTCCTCATTCAAGGCCTTAAGGGTAGCGGGCTTAGCCTTAACATCCGCCAAACTATACTCCAGACTCCAGTAATAGGCAATGATGGCTTTCACCTCCCAATCCTTCAATTTTCTTCCTTGAGAACATTCCTGCGCACAAAGCTGTATGGACTCTCCCAGATCTTTATTGGCTTTATAAACGAGCTCTCCATACTTCTTCACGTAGTCATCATTATACCAGGTTTCTCTGTTTACCGTACCTTTGAAGGTAGTACCCTGGAGAAAAGGGATGTTTTGCTCAGCTGCGTACATCAGTCGTGCCTCAGGATCACTCTTGGTAAGGTCTGGATCTTCCTGAACCAAGTTATGGCAGTCCGTACATACGTAAAAGAGGCTTACATAGGGTGTCTTGTTTCCATCTGGTCCCAGCGTTCTTCCTTCTTTCACTAGCTCTTCTCCCTGTTTTACCAGGGTTACCGTTCTATCCTCCGGACTTATGTAATGCTTTGGAGCGGGTTTCCCCAGCATTTGGAGTACCTCTTCAAGTGACGTATCCTCAGTGATGCTGGGTCTGGGTGCAAAGCCCAGAATGATCAGAGGGAGAAGGGCCAGAAGATATTTTTTCATTACGACTAAATTTCCATGATGATGATGTACTGATAGGGGAAAACCTTGTCATCTACTCTGGCAGAGGTAATGTCAGCCTGATACGCCTCTGCCAATATTTCCTGTGCACTTAGCTTCATTTCATCAGGTGGTCCCACGGGTAATTCCCCTTTCTTAAAGTCTACTACAATGATCTCTTTACATACACCCTTCAATTTCTGTAGATATTCTACTCTATTCTCTATGTGGTGGTATGTATTTACAATGATGACCTTGTCCACCTCATTCTCCTTCAGACCGGGATCATCATAGCCTGTAAATCGGGTTTCCAACTTATCACTGACCTCCGGCCAGTCTCCTCTTACAGATTCTATATGGTCCAGAAAACGCTGGTCCACATCTACTGCTATAACCTTATCAGCCAGCTTGGCCAATCTGTAAGAGATATATCCTGAACCAGAGCCTATTTCGGCTATGCTCCTACCCGTGAGGCCTTCTTTCGTGAAGTTATCCAGGTAGTAGAGAAGGGTATCCGGCTTTTGCCAGGCCAGCCTGCTGGGACTATCAAATTGTGCAATCAACTTCTCAATGGGACGTTCATGCATAAATTCATTAGCTTCTCCATGGGCATGTCCATGTGCATGCCCTTTTTCCTGGCTATGTCCTTCTGCCTCGCCTTCTTCATGCGCGTGAGCATGTTCCTCACCTTCTGCATGATTATGCCCACTAGGCTGGCAAGCATAGAACAGACTTACCATCAGGGCCAATAAAATTATTCTCATACCTTATTTTCTTAGTCCTATTTCTCTTAGTCTTTCTTCCAGGTATTCTCCGGCAGTAATATCTGTGTACAGTTTAGGATGTTTCTCATCTATACACTGTGGTAAACAACTCAGATCCATTTCAGACCTTGGGTGTAGGAAGAAGGGGACAGAGTATCTTGGGTCTTTCAATTTCTCTTTGGGAGGATTTACTACTCTGTGGGTAGTAGAGGCCAGGTGGTTATTGGTGAGGCGCTGAAGCATATCCCCCACGTTAATCACAATTTCATCCGGTTCCGGGTTAGCCCCAATCCACTCTCCATCTGCATTTTTTACCTGGAGGCCTTCCGCACTGGCACCTATAAGGAGGGTGATAAGGTTTATATCCTCATGTTCTGCTGCCCTTACCGCGCCATCAGGTACATTCTCAGGGTTTTCTATTCCGTAATAGTGAATGGGGCGGAGAATGCTATTTCCATTCTTGATTCTACTATCAAAATAATTCTCCTCCAGATCCAGATAAGTGGCTATGGCTCTCAATAAATGTTTGCCAGAAGTTTCCAGGGACTTATAAAGAGCTACTCCGTACTCTTCTACGCCAGGAACTTCTTCCACAAAAACATTATCAGGATACAGTTCCTTGATGGGGTCATCTCCTTCAACCGTTTGACCGATGTGATAAAACTCCTTGAGGTCTCCTACATTGCTGTTTTTAGCGTGCTCCTTCCCCTTGGAAGTATAACCACGCTGTCCTGCCAGGCCAGGAACTTCGTATTTATCTTTAACATCTTCAGCTAAGCCGAAGAAGGAAATGAAAGAGTTATAAGCATTATCGATCAGATCCTGTGAAACACCATGGTTTTTGACGATGGCAAAACCTATTTCTGAGAAAGAATCTCCCAGTTCTTTTACGAAGGCAGCTCTTTGGACTGCGTCTCCCTTGGTGTAATTGTCAAGATCAACTTTGGGGATGTGGTTCATGCTCATGGGTATGTGATTTTTAGAAAATTACCCTTTAAATCACTTTTTCAAAAGAACCCTCTAAAGAATTTCTAAAAAGTCAGGGTGAGAGAAACCGCATTTCCCTGAAACTGAAGTTGCTCGAACAACTGACGGAGGTCTTTTTGTGCCTGAGAATGTGCGATAAACTGCATGCTGTCGAAGGCTAGCAGGAAGGCACCTTGAAGGATAAGAGATTTGCCATAGCCCTTCCAAAGATCACTATTTTTCTCAATTCGTTTGGCACGTTCCTGCATGAGCACACCTCCCAGGATATAACTTACGTTTAGGGCACCATTCACCAGGAGAATTTTTTCCAACTTCTGCTGCTCAGCATAGGTTTCCCAAAGGGTAAACTGATCTGGATTGCTGCTATAGGCTCCGTATAAACCTGCACCTGCTAACCCCAGGTTGACCACATTCCAGAAAGCATTCATTTCATGGAAGTACTTTTGAGAACCTTCAGAATTGGCTCTACCTATCAATCCGTATATGATGTTTCCACTTCCCCAGGCACCCAGGATGTACATATGGCGTTTGTTGAGGGAGATTCTCTGTTCATTGATTTCTGTGAGAATGTCTGCCTGTGCCCATAGGTCATTTCCTATGAAGAGGAGGGCAAAAAAGAGTACCCAGGCAACTCCATGCCTGAAAGAATTGTTGTTAGAAGGTAAGGAAGCCATACATCTATTTACGAAAATTCAATTTACCGACACGAAAATTCAAAACCACTTTGGTAGGCGAGAAGAGTCCCTAACTTAGCGCTGCCATTATACCCGAATTACACCTACATGAGCACATTTACTTCAACTTTCAGTCGATCAGGATTGTTTCTTATCCTGGGCTTACTTTCCATCTCCCTCTTTGCACAGCCTGATTCTCCATATACCGTTAGTGGGACCATCACCAATCCTGCTGGTTCTCCTTTAGCTTTTGCGAGTGTCATTCTGGATGAGTCAGTCAAAGGTACTGTGGCCGATAAAAATGGCTATTTTTCTATAGCTGTGGGGGAGGGGAGCCATGTGTTTACTATTTCTTATATAGGCTATGCCACCCAAAAAGTCAGCAAAAATATCAGTGGAGATACTCAACTGAATGTAACATTAAGTGCGGATGATCTGGTTCTGGAAGAAGTGGTCATTACAGATGATGGAAGGGATCCTGCTTATACCATCATTCAGAAAGCCATAGATAACCGAAAGCTCAACGAGTATCCCTTTCCTGCTTTTTCTCATAAAGCATATACAAAGACCTTCATGAAATTCCGGGAAAACTTTGATGTGGAGAATATCGGGCGGTTTGGATTGCAGGTAAAACGAGATAGTAACGAAGTAACTCCTCCAGAACTCCAGTCAGAACTCCTCTTTCTTTCTGAGAATATCTCTGAGTTGTCTTTTCAGAAGCCTGACAAGGTGAAAGAGACCATTCTCTCTTCCAGGGTAAGCGGTGACTCAGAGCAGTTTAGTCTGGCGGGAAATCTTTTTAACAGATATAATCCCTACGATGCCAGAACGCGCATGCAAAATGTAGCGGATAGAGGAGCCATTTCTCCCTTATCTCCTTCCTCAGCTTTTCATTATGAGTTTAAGCTGCTGGGAACCACCAAAGAGCGTGGGTATAAAAGTTACAAGATAGAGATGAAGCCACGTAGAGATGTGGAACCCGCTTTCTACGGAGTGATTTACATAGCGGATAGCACATATGCGATTACAGAGCTGGACTGGACTATGTATAAGCAGCAAATGGACCTGCTGGACACATTGAATATCCGACAGACCTATGAGCCTGTGCAAGGAAAATGGCTGCTTCAGCAGTCCCGCATCAGCTTTGTGATGGAGTTCAACATACTGGGCATGGAAATCCCTATTCAGGGAACTACCCAGTCCATTCTTTCCGAATATGATGTATCACCTGGGGAACTCCCCAAGTTTGGAGGAGAGCTCATTAGGGTAGATGATAGCGCATTGGTTCAAAGAACGCCCTATTGGGATAGCATACGTCCCATTCCCCTCACCATAGAGGAGGTGGACGATTATAGGTATATGGACAGCCTGGAACTGGTACAGAATTCTCCGGAATACCAGGATTCTCTCAGTAGAGAAAGTAGAAAGTTTCGGGCCGGGAATATCTTGAATGGAAAGACTGTGTATAACTACCGAAAGAAGCGATCCTTTACCATAGGCGCTCCCATTAATAATCTTGGCTTCAATGCCATTGATGGCTTATTCATTTCGCTGCCTGCCGCATTTACCTGGGAAACCAAAAATAAGGGAAAGCTGGTAATCAGTCCTTCTGTCAGATACGCCTTTGCCAGGGAAAAGCTGAACTACGAATTAGGCGTCGATTACAAAACAGGCGGAAAGCTGGGAACCACTTTTGGGATTACGGGAGGAGATATGGTGAGCGAGTTTAGTCGCTTTGAGCAAATTTCCGGCTTGTTAAATACCAGCTATGCGCTCTTTGAAAAACAAAGCTTTATCCGTCTTTATAGAAAGCAGTTTGTAGAGCTAGCCCTGGAGAAACAACTGGCTGTGGGCTTAACTGCCAGTGTAAATGCCAGATATGAAGACAGGTCACCTCTTCAGAATAATTCTGACTACAGCTTCTTTAAACGTGACAGGGTGTATGAACCCAACTTCACCTTTGATGCTCATAGTGCCTCCATTCTTAATTGGCAGCTTAACTGGAAACCCTTTACTCGATTCATCACTACTCCTAATGATCTGATAGAGCTGGACTCAGGATTTCCTGAACTGGGAGTGGAGTTTGAACATACGGTACGTACATCCAATGAAGGGGATTCTGAGTATAGCAAGCTCCTCTTACACCTAAGAGGTCAGAACTCCTTCTCTGCTTTAGGGACTAATTCCTGGCGGGTAAGCGCTGGTAGGTTCCTGAATGATGATCAGGTAAACTTTCAGGACGTGTTCCACTTTAAAGGAAACGAAACCATTTTCAGAGGCTTTGAGTCTGATCAATTCTTCCTATTACCTTATTACCAGTTTTCCTCTACGCGTCCATTTGTAGAGTTCCACACTGAGCATGCCTTTTCAGGTTGGTTGCTAAACTTCATCCCGGGAGTCAAAAGACTTAAGCTGAGAGAATATGTAGGTTACCACCTGCTGGTACAGGAAGATCAGCTTCCTTATTCGGAACTTAATTTTGGTCTGGAGAAGAGACTATTTGGGGTATTACCGATCCGTGTAGATGTCAACTACAGACTGAGTGGAGAAACAGACAGTAGAAGATGGTATTACAAACTGGTCTTTCCGTTTTGATAGGAGTTTTTTGGCATAGGTAACCACTACTTTTCCAGTTTCATTAGAGAAAATCGTATTTGTTAGATTTTTAAGAAAAAAGGAGATTTTTGTTTCTGAGTATTTGGCACTCAATGAAATTAGACCTTTTGTGAACTAATCATCAATTATTGGACAATACATGTTTGGAATACTTTAATATGTGTATTTGTTCATTTCCTTCATAGGCTAAGCTATAAGTATCATTCTCAGTGAAATACGGCTCAAGCGCCTATATCTCCCATAAAGGTGGGTTCTGTTACAATTAGTGTATTTATACGCTATATTTAGTTTTGTAAATAGAATTTATAAAATGAATAATTTCTATTTGCAACTAAATGGAATAGATTGAAAAAAGTAGAAGGTGTTTTAACAGAATATTACCTTTTGAATTCAAAATTTCGGCACCCTTTCTGTAGATAAGAGCATGAGTTCTTGGTAAGAAATACCTACGGATTCATAGCTATTTGAAGTAGAGGTAAAATACGCATAAGAAACCCTTCTTTAGGAAGGAGTGTAAATAATTATATAACCGTTTGTCTACGAGTAATTTATATGCGATTTAGGTTGGATATGTACTCTGGCTATTATCAAGTAAAAATAAAAATGAGATTATATAGTTTTTCGAATTGAATATATGATTTGATCGACCTAAACGTATTTAAAACATCTACTTTGTACGCTATCAAAAGTGAAATCCAGAGAATTTTTGAAGTAGAAAGCCATGAGAATAATATTTTACTCCCTCTGTACTTACTTAGTCTGCACAACTTGCCTTCTACATGCACAGGCTCCCCTCAGGTCTGAAGCCGATGGAAAACTGGAAGCAGAAGAAGCTTATCTCCTTAATGCAGATGAGGATGGAGGGTATGGAGTAGAGTTAGTCCCGCTGGGAAAAATGAGAGGGGAGGAAGGAGAAGAGAAAATCAAAATGGTGGAATACCATATAGTCCAGAAAGGTCAAACCCTTTATAGAATCAGTAAAATTTATGGCGTTTCCATTCAGAAACTGAAAGACCTCAATCGGCTAAAGGATAACACCATTTTCCCAGGACAAAAAATTCTCATAAGACACAGAGTCCAATCAGCTGTACCTTCTACTTACACAGCTTCCAATAATTCGAATACTCCTGCGGTACAGACTTCAAACAGATATACAGCTCCCCGAAAAAATACATATACCGCTTCTAATAGGAAACCTTCTTACTACAAGATTGGGAATCAAAGGCCTCGTCCTACCCGTCCTATGAGCCAGGATAATGTAACTTACTATACCAGTTCCATGACTGGTAGTGATTATCAGGGTGGAGAATTTACTTCCTCAGAGCAAATCACAGAAAGAGACCTCAAGCGTATGTATACGCCCGAATCCGGAAACGCAGCTATGAGAAGAAGCCGGTACCACAATTTTGAGTGGGGCATGAACAGACCTAAACTAAGATCTGTACACGTAGGTATCAGCAGATATGACCATCCGGAAATCCCACATCTAAAGTATGCCAGAAATGATGCTGAGCAGTTCCAGCGTGTGATCAATGATCAGAGAGGCAAGATGTTCAGTGAGGTTACCTCCAGCATTCTTCAGGGAAAACATACAACTTACCAAAACATAGCTTACACACTAAAAAGCCAGGCCCAATTCGCAGGCCCCGATGACCTACTGATGTTAACCATCTCTGGTCATGCCATCATCAAAAATGGGGAGCTAAGAATTCTTCCTTCTGACTACAGACCTAATGTCTACAGAAAAAACTATTTGACTTCACAGGATATCATCAGACTGATACAGAACACACCTGCCAGAGTATTGGTAGTACTGGATGTGTGCTTTTCAGAGCAGGCAGGGTATGACTTTGCCAGGATGATCCCAGAAGACATGAAGTTATCCATACTGGTATCTTCCAGAAAGTATGAGCGCTCAGCGGAGAATAAAAAGTGGCAGCATGGAGCTTTCACACGCGCTTTCCTGGAAGGAGCTTACGGATTCGCTGACATCAACCAGGACAGACTGATTACCCTGACGGAAATGCTACTATACATTCAGGCAAGGGTAAGAAACATGACTGACGGGGAGCAGCACGCTAACATCCCTATCAACTTCCTGGGCGATATTCCCATCTTCAGATTATAAAATCGGTTAGAGAAATTATCTGATATCTTTTCTCTTGATTTTAACAGTGACGGTGGCTCCACCAGGGTTTTCCTGATGGAGCCTATTTACACTTGTGAGTAAATAGGAATAGAATCCTTTTTCTTTCAGGTCCTTGTCTATATAGATACTTTCCCCCTTTTGAATAATGGCCAGAATATTGGCCGGATTCTCAGGATCAGGTCCTGACTTACCTGCCTGCTTGTAAAGCACATAATAGCCACCCTCATTTCCTTTATCCACTTCATTCCAGTTGAGGATTAATCCTTTTAAAGACATGCTGGCCTCCAGGTTTGCCGGACTTTGGGGTACACCTGCATTCAGCCACGGCATTTGAGGAATGAGCGCCTTATGGCGGTAGAAGTTGGTCTGAAGGCTGTCATTAAGCCCTTGAGGATTAGGCGTAAAGGTACCTGCCCTAAAGTAAACGCTTCCCTTGATGGCTGGGAGAGTTCTATCCAGTTCCAGCTGTCGGGTGATTTCATTGGGTTTGCTCCAGTTTTGGTCTGCGTTATTGTCAATTTTATAGGGCCCTTTTCCTACATACAGGTGCCTGCCTGCCTGATTCTGGGACCACCACTTGGCCAGGATTTCATAATCTGCCGGAGGATAGCCTATGGAGAAATATAGCTGAGGCACCACATAGTCTATCCATCCTTTGAGTAGCCATCCTCTCACATCTGCGTACAGATCATCATAGGAAGTCTGTCCGGCACGTGTATCTGATCCCAGGGGATCATCCGCCACGTTTCTCCATATCCCAAAGGGGCTGATCCCCAGTTTGACATGAGATTTGACAGCCTTGATTCTATAGTTGATGCTTTCTACAAATCGGTCTACGTTCTGCCTTCTCCAATCGTCCTTATTGGCAAATCCCCTTCCATATACCTCGTAGCTGCTGGTGTCCGGAAAGGCTTCATTGGCTATTCTGTAAGGATAGAAGTAGTCATCAAAGTGGACCGCGTCTATATCGTATCTATTGACTACATCCAGGATGATGTCGCTGACGTAATCTCTGGCTCTGGGAATACCAGGGTCAAAGTATAGGTTGTTCCCATACTGCACCAACCAGTCCGGTCTTTTATTGCTGACGTGATTTACGCTGAGCAGTTTATTCCTATCCACATCTATGAGTGCCCGAAAAGGGTTAAACCAGGCATGAAATTCCATGCCTCTTTTGTGGGATTCTTCTATGAAATAGGTGAGGGGGTCATACCAGGGAAAAGGTGGCTTCCCCTGCTGACCAGTTAACCATTCTGACCAAGGTTCTTCCGCAGAGAAGTAAAAAGCATCTGCTGAAGGCCTAACCTGCATGATGATGGCGTTGATACCATTTTTCTGATGAAAATCCAGCATCTCACGGATTTCCCTTTGCTGCTGCTCGGTACTTAAGCCGGCCCTTGATGGCCAGTCCAGGTTTTTCACTGTGGCTATCCAAACAGCCCGAAACTCTCTTTTAACAGGTTCTGACTGAGCTATGAGCGGATAGCTACCAAAAAGTAAGAATAAACAAAGAAGGCTTGTAAGGGTATTTTTCATGGAATTCTTCATCAGACCTTAATGATGATATTCTTCTTATACATCCACCAAAGTGGTATCCAAAGGATGACAACTAAAGTAAGGGCCCCCATTAAGGAGTCCAAATAGGGAGGGAGCCAGGAGGCGTACAGGTTCTGAAATAACCAGCCTTTCAAAGAGGTTCCACCTACCTTAATGAATCCGCAGTAGATGGCCACAACACCTGAAGCGACATAGGCAGTAATGGCATTTCTTCCATAGGCCATAAAGGGGCCAGTCCAATTGTCCCTGCCTTTCAGATCTACCAACCAGTACAGAAAAGCCAGAAATTGTAAGGCTATGCCCCCGCTGTACAGCACATAAGAGCTGGTCCATAGGGCTTTATTAATTGGGAACACAAGGCCCCAGAATAATCCGGCTACAATAGAGATGGCTCCCCACAGAAAAAACTGTATGACCTTGTCTTCAGGGCTATTCTTACTAAGCAAATATTGGCCGGTGATCATACCCATGATGCCTGTGCCTAGTGCTGGAAGGGTACTGAGAAGGCCTTCAGGGTCCCAGGTCTTGCTCTGCGACCATAGGTGGCCTGACAGTAACAGTCTGTCCAGCCAGGCACCCAGGTTGGTTTCCGGATCCAGGTTAGGGAATCCATGATCAGGAACAGGCACTACCTGCATGAGAAACCAGTACAGCAGCAAAATCCCCATTAGGACAAAAGGAAGTCTCTTAGGAGGGGCATACAAATAGATTAAGGCGGAACCCAGGAAGACGAGGGCTATCCTCTGTAGGACGCCTGGAATTCTGATTCCCACTATATCAAAGTCTGGCAAGGCATGAAGAAACAAGCCCAGGCCAAAGAGGGTTAAGGTTCTTCTGAGAATTTTAGGAAGGAGACTCTTTCTGTCTACCCCTTTTTCCAGCCGCTTTGAGTAGGCCAGGACGATTGATACCCCGACAATAAAGAGGAAAAATGGAAATACCAGGTCAGTAGGGGTACACCCATGCCATTTGGCGTGGAGTAGGGGTTTGTAGACGGTAGACCAGCTTCCCGGATTGTTTACCAGTATCATAGCTGCCACTGTAATCCCCCTAAAAACATCAAGTGAGGCCAGGCGTGTTTGAGTCATGCAGTAGTAAGTATTTCTTCTAAGATAAAAAAGAAGGGGACTTTCATGAAAGAAATCCCCTTCTATCAAAACAAAACAACAATTTCTTCTCAGCTATTTGCTAGAAATGATATCTCACAAAGGCTTCTATAGCCTCGTATTCCGGTAATCCTAAGGAGTCATACAACTTGGCTGTTCCCTTATTTCTGTCCTCAGCTCGCTGCCAAAATTCTCTGGGGTCGTTACCAGGGAAGAGGGCACTGTCTTTTTGGGACTGGTGCTTAAAGATGGCCTTACGTTTCCTGTACAGCTCTATGGGGCTGATAGGTATAGCCATTTCTATCTCATCTATGCTCCACTCCTGCCATGCACCTCTGTAGAGCCATACCCTACAATCCTCAAGCCATGTATCACCTTCCTCCTTCATCTGCTCAATGGCCCCGAAGATGGCTTCCAGACATACCCTGTGGGTACCATGCGGATCAGACAAATCACCTGCAGCATAAATCTGATGAGGTTTGATCTTTCTGAGAAGTTCCTTGGTGATGTCTATGTCTTCCTGCCCTAAAGGCTTCTTCTTTACTTTTCCAGTCTCGTAGAAAGGTAAGTCCAAGAAGTGCGCATTCTCATCTGGAATCCCGCAGTACCTACAGGCAGATTTGGCTTCTCCTCTCCTGATTAGCCCTTTAATATGTTGTATGTCCGCAGTATCCGGTGCACCTGCATCCTTGGTGGCCAGGTAGTCTCTGCTGTCCTGATAGAGCTTCTTGATTTTGGATTCGCCTGCCCCTATCATCTGGCTAAAGTCCAGGGCAAAGTCGATGAATCTCATGGCATCATCATCGAAGACGGCAATATTTCCAGAAACCTGATAAGCTACGTGTACTTCATTCCCTTGATCTACCAATCTAAGGAGGGTACCCCCCATGGAGATGACATCATCATCAGGGTGAGGGCTGAAGATCACTACCTTCTTAGGGAAAGGCTTGGCTCTTTCCGGTCTGTAGGTATCATCTGCTCCGGGCTTTCCTGCCGGCCATCCTGTGATGGTACGCTGAAGTTCATTAAAGATTTTGATGTTGATGTCGTAGGCAGATCCATGCTGGGTGAGGAGGTCTGCCATCCCATTCTCCATATAGTCGTCATCCGTTAACTTGAGAATAGGTTTATTGACCCGCTGACAAAGCCATACCACGGCCTTTCTGATCATTTTATCATTCCACTCTGTAAATCCTACCAGCCAGGGAGCATCGTATCTCACAATCTTGGCTGCAGCTGCCTCATCCAGTACGATCTGGGCATTAGGGTGCTGTTGTAGGTAGGTGGCTGGGATGAGTTCTGTTACCGGTCCTTCTACGGTCTTTTGGATAATGGGAGATTTCCCTTCTCCCCATGCCATCATGATGATCTGTTTGGCTTCCATGATGGTACCTACGCCCATGGTGATAGCCCTTCTGGGAACATTATCTTCATGATAGAAGTCGCTGGCAGCGTCTCGTATGGTGATCCCATCCAGGGTAATCAAACGTGTTTTAGACTCCAGGGTAGATCCAGGTTCATTAAATCCAATGTGGCCGGTTCTACCTATTCCCAGCACCTGCAAATCCAGGCCTCCATAGCTCTTGATCTTTTCTTCATACTCATCACAGTAGGCCTGTACATCATGGATGTCAAGGGTGCCATCAGGTACGTGAACCTTACTTTTGTCAATATCAATGTGGTCGAACAGGTGCTCATTCATGAAGCGTACATAGCTTTGAAGCGCATCAGGAGCCATGGGGAAATACTCGTCCAGGTTGAAGGTTACTACATTCTTGAAGCTTAAGCCTTCCTCCTGATGGAGCCTAACTAACTCTGCATACACACTCGTAGGGGTAGAACCTGTGGCCAAGCCTAGGACTGCGTGTTCGTCATTAGCCTGTTTTACTTTGATCAGTTTGGCGATTTCCTGGGCTACTTCCTTAGAAGCCTGCCTGGAATCAGGGTAAACATTAACTGGGGTTTTCTCAAATTTGCGATACATGTGATGATGAATAGGTGGTTATGTTATATGATGTTGATTCCCAGTTCTCTGTAGGGGATCAATTCCTGGCTATCAGGCTTGAGTTCTGTAACCAGGGTATGCAAATGGTTAATATCTGCGACTTTATAAGGCTGAAGGGTATCCAGCTTCTCTGATATAGCTAGTGAGATAAGATGCTGAGAGGCGGATACTATGGCTCTCTTGACCTTGGCCTCTTCCCAATCTATCTCTGTGATGCCTCCTTCGGTATCTACACTTCTGGTACCCAGGATGCCCAGATCTGCCCGTATCTCAGAAAAGGATTGGATAACTTCCAGGCCTATGGTGGCCAGGGCACTTTTCAGGAGTTTGCCTCCTGCAAATATGATGTCTACGCCAGGATGTTCTGCTAGCTGCTCTGCTACGGGTAGACTGTTGGTAAAAATGGTGGCCTTTAAATCTTCAGGTAATCTTCTGGCCAGTTCCAGGTTGGTGGTCCCTCCATCCATGATGATTACCTGCCCATTGTGAATGAGACTGATAGCTTTCTCTACAATGGTGATCTTTTCTTCCAGCTTGAATATTTTTCTTTCTCGGTAGCTGAATGGATTTAAGGAATGGGTAACCGCACCTCCGTGTACTTTTTTAATTTTACCTATATCTGAGAGTTCTTTTAAATCTCTTCGGATAGTATCTTCAGATACATCTAACTGTTCGCTCAGCTCAGAGGTGAGGACTTTTTGGTCTACCCTGAGGGAGTTAAGAATAAAATTAAGTCGTTCTTCTTTTAACACGGAGGTGCGGTTACCCATTCCTTAAATCCATTCA
>JBCBKZ010000280.1:0-6903 GCA_038520955.1 Bacteroidota bacterium
TTTTGAGAATGAGCTGAAGCTGGGATATACAGGTACTGAAGACCAGATTCTCCAGTCAGTAGAAGCGGGGAATGTAAGTATGCAGCTCGGAAACTCCCTCATGCAGGGACGCCAAAACCTGTTCGGAGTGAAGGCAGAGCTGAAGTTTGGTCCGGTACGTGTAACCGGAATTGCCTCTACAGAAAGGGGTAAGGTAGAGACCGTAAATGTGCGTGGAGGAGGAGATGGAGCTGTAGAAACACCTTTTGAGAAAGAAGCGATAGATTATGACCTAAACCGTCACTTCTTCCTGTCTCACTACTTTCGCTCCCGTTATGAGTCCGCTGTGTCCACTAACTTCCCACTGATTACTTCTAATGTCCGTATTAACAGGGTGGAGGTATGGATAGAAAGAGGAGGAGCTACCAGAGATACCCGTAACGGCATAGGCTTTACAGACCTTGGGGAAACCAATTTCGGGGTGCCCGGACCGCCGCCTTTAAGCCTGAGAGAAAGTGGAAACCTGTTCAATACACCCCTCATCCAGGATTTAGGTACAGCTCCTTATCCGGATAATGACGCTAATGACCTGTTTAGTCAGATAACAGGAAATACCAATATTAGAGAACTGAACTCCGCTGCCCTCGCACTTGAAGGACTTGGGTTTGGAAATACCCTGGACTTTGAGATTGCAGGTAACATGCGGAAGCTTCAGCAGAATGAGTTTACCGTCAACTCTCAGCTGGGATATATCTCCTTAAATTCTCCTATACCTACTGACCAGGTACTCTTTGTAGCCTTTGAATACTCTCTGAATGGCCAGACCTATCAGGTAGGCGAATTCTCCCAGGATGTCAATGCAGATGGTCTGAACTCCAATGTGTTATTCCTGAAACTCTTAAAGTCATCTGTACTGAGACCCAACACGCAGTCTCCTGCTTCAGGCAGGACCGTAGCTTACCCGCCATGGGACCTGATGATGAAAAACATCTATAACATCGGCTATGGCATTAAGAGAGATGGATTTTTCCTGGACATCTATTATGAGTCAGGAACTTCTGCAGGAAAGATCAACTTCCTCCCAGATGGGACCCTAAAGAATAAACCCCTCATCCAGGTGATGAATGTGGACCGACTTACCAACCACACTGCTCCGGGGGCCGACTTCCGCTTTGACTTTGTGGAAGGCATCACCATGGTGGCAGAAAAGGGCTTACTGATCTTCCCGGTACTGGAACCCTTTGGGGGACATTTGGCCAGGCGGCTGGGAAATGAGAATGATTCCGCCAACTATGTGTTTCAGGCGCTATATGATGATACACCCATAGGTGCGGCTCAAAATTTCCCTCATCTAAACCGCTTTACCATGGAAGGATACTATCAGTCTACTTCCAGTGCAGGCGGTGGTAATGGAGGAGGAGGTGTACGGGAAATTCCCCTAAACGCCTTTAACATTAACAAAGAGAGTGTTACCGTAACAGCAGGTGGGCGTACGCTAACACGAGGAGTAGATTATGAGGTAGATGAGTTTGGGGGGAAAGTGAGAATTATCAACCCCTCACTCCAAAATACCAACCAGGACATACAGGTAAATTATGAGAGTTCTTCTCTCTATAACATCCAAACCAAGACGCTTCTGGGCGCACGAGCAGAGTTTAGTAAAAGTGACGACTTTACCTTAGGGGCTACTATCCTGAACCTACGCGAGCAGCCCTTTAACCAAAAGACGACCCTGGGGGATGAACCTATCAATAATACTCTTTGGGGACTGGATGCAGGACTGAGAAAGGAATCAGACCTGATCACCAAATTAGTGGATAAGCTTCCGCTAATCAGTACCAAGGAAACCTCCAGCATCAATATGGCAGGAGAATTTGCTCAGTTCATTCCCGGTCAGCCTAAGGTAGTCCAGTCAGAAGAAGACAGAGGGATCGTATTCCTGGATGACTTTGAAGCAGCTAAAACGCCCTTCAGTCTACAAGGCTTCCAGAGATGGGGGTTAGCCTCTGTACCACAGGGTGAAGACAATGATGTACTCAGAACCATCAATGGCCTCCCAAATGCAAATGATACACTGGCCTTGGGATATACCAGAGCCAAGCTAAACTGGTATCAGATAGACCAGGGATTCTATCAGGGACTGATAGATACAGATGAGAATGACCTGCTGAATAACTATACCAGGAGAATAGATCCTAATGAGCTTTTCCCTACGGCCAGAAGAGCTTTTGGGACCAATATCCAGTTTACCTTTGACCTTAGGTATCAGCCTAATGTGAGGGGACCTTATAACTATCAGGCCAACCCGAGCAGAGTAACCCCAAGTGGTGCATTTGCCTTCCCTGAGGAGAACTGGGGCGGTATTATGCGTGAGATAGACATCAACAATGACTTCGAAGCTACCAATGTAGAGTTCTTGGAGTTCTGGATGATGGATCCATTCCTGGATAACCCTACACATGAAGGGGGAGACTTTTTCATTAACATGGGATTGATCAGTGAGGATGTACTTCCTGATGGCGCATTAAGTAGAGAGAATGCCCTGCCAGAGGGAGGTGGTGTATCTACCAACCTGGATACTACAGCCTGGGCCTTTACTCCTCTGGGGGCTAACCCTGTAGCTGCCTTTAGTAATAATGCAGGCGCACGCGCAAACCAGGATGTAGGATTTGACGGGATGAGTGATGATGCAGAGAGATCCTTCTTTGCTAACTACCTGAATAATCTGGCGCAGGCAGGCCTTGGGCAAAATGCGCTGGAAATAGCCCAGAATGACCCAAGTTCAGATAACTTCAGACACTTCCGTGATGGAGAGTATGAGTCCAGGTCCGCACCTATTCTGGAAAGATATAGTGAATTCAACGGTCCACATGGAAACTCACCGGAAGGAAATAACAACCAGAACTTTACTACCCAAAGTACACAAGTCCCTGATACGGAGGACCTCAATGAGAATGGTTCTTTGAACAGAAATGAGCAGTACTGGGAATATAAAATCAGAATCAGGCCTCAGGACCTGGCTCCGGGATCTAACTTTATTGTGGATTCCATTAGAAGAGAAGATTTTCAAGTGGGGACAGCAGGAAACACAGTTGATGTTACCTGGTACCAGTTCCGTATCCCTATAGCTGCGGGTAGAGCTGTGAATGGCATCAATAACTTCAAGTCCATCAACTTCATGCGTATGTACATGGCGGGATGGAAAGAGGAAGTGATTATGCGTATGACAGAGTTCCAGTTGGTATCCACTCAGTGGCTGAGATATAGAGAATCTCTGAAGGAAGGACAAGAAGCCCTGAATCCTCCTGAGCCTCCCTTTGCGGAGTTTGAAGTAGGGACACTGAGTTTGGAAGAGAACTCCCAGAAAACGCCTTTCCCATATGTGCTACCTCCGGGTGTGGTACAGCAGTCCATTAATGGAAACACCCAGGCAGGATTCCTTCAGAATGAGCGAGCCCTTCAGATGCGTATCTGTAACCTGGAGGATGGAGATGCAAGAGCCATCTTTAAGTATAACCAGCAGAACAGAGATTTCCGCCAGTATGAGAAACTCCGTTTGTGGGTACACGCTGAGCCCATAGATGATGGCTTCGTTCCTAGCAACTTTGTGGACTCAGGTGATGCGGTTGCCTTCATCAGACTGGGACTGGATAATGACTTTAACTACTATGAATATGAAATTCCTCTAAAGCCTTCTGTTCCAGGTGGGGTAAGTAGGGAAGCGATTTGGGCTAATGAGTTTAACTTCATTTTGGAGACTCTTTCTCAAGGAAAACTTCAAAGAAATGGGGAGACCTTCCCGGTAAATGAACGCTACCTGTATAGTGCTGCTAATGGTGCGAATATACCCGGAGGGCATAAGATATTTATAAAGGGTACACCCAAGCTAAGTGATATACGGAACATCATGATAGGGGTCCGTAATCCCAAGGACCCTAATGAGCAACCTATATGTGTGGAAACCTGGGTGAATGAGTTACGTCTGACCAACTTTGATAAGTCTAGCGGATGGGCGGCTCGGGCCAGTATGGACCTGAAACTGGCAGATGTAGCTAATATTAATGCGAGTTTCTCCCGACGTACGGCCGGATTTGGTCCGCTGGAGCAGCGAGTCTCTGATAGACCACTGGAAGAATCTACCCGCTATGATGTAGCGGTGAACTTCAACCTCCACAAACTCTTCCCCAAGAAGTGGGGGCTACAAATGCCGGTATTTGCTACCTATGGGGAGCAGATCATCAATCCGGAATTTGACCCACGGGAAGCGGATGTACTGGTCTCCAATATAGAATCTACCCAGGAACTCAAAGAGATCAGGGACTTCCGGCGAACGCGAAGCATAGCCATGAATAATTGGCGGAAGCTGAAAACAGGGGAGAACCCTAAAAAGCACTTTTGGGATATAGAGAACTTTGATTTTACCTATGCCTATAATGAGGAGACGGCTACCAGTTCTGTGATAGAAAGAAGATTCTCTACCATTCACAGGGGAGCTATCAACTATAGATATTCCTTTAATCAGCTAAGCATAGAACCGTTCAAGAATGTCAAAGAGAATAACCCGCTAAGACTGATCAATTTCTCTCCGGTTCCTACTTCTGTGTCAGTATCAGTCGTAGGTAACAGACAGTTTGAGGAAAGAAGACTGAGACCTGCCAACCAGTTTGGAGGGATAGTGGAGCCTACCTTCACCAAGAATTTCATGATCACCCGGAACTATAATCTGGTCTGGAACTTCACCAAGAACCTCCAAATGACCTTCAACGCTGTGAATAATTCACGAGTAGATGAAGTGAGAGGATATTTTGAAACGGCAGATCAGTTTGAACGAGATTCCATTGGGACCCTAAGAGATAACCTATTGAGCTTTGGGAAAGGAGTAGATACAGTGTTCTCAGAAGTGGATGGGGTTACGAGAAGATTTATCAGAAGAAGGGAAAACCTCATCAATATGGGGCGGACCACCGGTTATACGCATAACCTCAATCTTACTTATGAGCTTCCTTTTTCTCAGTTTAAGTGGATGGACTGGATAACAGGAAATATAAGTTACAACGCCAACTTTACCTGGCAGCAGGCACCTGAGATTAATAAAAACCTGGGAGCTACCATCTCTAATACACAGAATATTCAGGCCTCCGCACGAGTCAACCTGAAAGGGCTGTACTCGAAATTCGGTTTCCTGAAGAATATACAGGATGAGTATGAACGGAAGGGTAGGGCCAAGCAGCGACGGCAGGAACCACAGCGAGAGGAACAGCGGCAGATTCCAGGTAAACCGCCTAAAGCACCCAAGGATACTACTAAAGGGCCGGACCCGTTTCGCTACCTGAAACTCGCCTTGAATGAGGTACTCCGAATAGGGATGAGTCTGGAAAATATAGATGCGAACTTTACGCAGAATTCTAATACGGTTCTTCCGGGTTATTTACCGCGGACAGATAATTTCGGGCTGGACTTTGGGTATCAGGATACGTTTGCAAACAGGAGATCGCCTTTACTTCCGCCTACCACAGGCTTCATCCTGGGTAGCCAGAAAGACATACGAGGCATAGCCGCAGAAAATGGATGGATCACACGAGATACGACACTTTCAAATCTCTTCCTGAATAATAAAACTACTCAGTTTACAGCTCGGACAGCCATAGAACCCTTCAGAGGGTTCCGTATAGAGCTTTCCATGAATAGGAGTGAAACTCGAAATAACAGTTCCTTCTTCCGCTGGGTAACGGACTCTTCTCTGCCGGAAGGAGGAAGCTATCAGGAGATAGATCCGCTTTCCACGGGGAACTTTAATATGTCCTACATTTTCGTGAACTCAGCCTTTGAAAGCCTGACAGAACGGGTAACCCGTGATAGTATTACCTTTGATGCCATTGCGACTTCTAATGCCTTTGAAGAATTCTCGCGTAATAGACAGATCATCTCAGCCAGAAGAGCAGGACTTACGCCTAACCTGAATGCACTGAGTAGACAGGGAGAGGTAGAAGGGGGATATCAGAATGGGTACCTGGGGAATAACCAGGACGTGTTATTGCCATCTTTCTTATCCGCTTACGGGATCATAGGGCCTGAGAAGATCACCCTGAAAAACTTCCCACTGATTCCGCTTCCTAACTGGAGCATCAACTATAATGGCCTCACGAATCTGCCCTTCCTGAAGGATATCTTCAACTCTATCACGCTTAAGCATACGTATAGAGCGAGTTACTCCGTAGGAAGTTTTAATAACAACATCAATGCTGATGTGGAAAATGGCTTCCCGGTGAATACCACCGTCTTCAGAGAAGATGTGAATGGCCAGCCCCTGGAGAACTTCCAAACAGAAGATAATATTGCTTCTGTGTCCATCAGAGAGGACTTCTCTCCCTTGATAGGGGTGAATATGACCATGAAAAATGGGCTTACGGCCAGCATAGACTATAAGCGTGGAAGAATGCTCAATCTGAGTGTAGGAACCATGCAGCTGTCAGAGCTTCATAATCAAGATCTCGCGGTGATGTTTGGCTATAGAAAAGACAAGCTGGACTGGCAGTTTACCTTTATGGGGAAAGACTTTGATCTGCAGAATAGTATGAATGCTCAGCTAAGACTGACCATGCGAGACACGCGTGAGTTCAACAGGAGCATTGTCTTTGATCCGGCTAACCCGGATGAAGCCCTGGACGCACAGTACACACGTGGTACCCTGAACTGGATCATCTCTCCATCTATAGACTATGTGGTAAATACTCGTTTGAACCTCAAACTCTTCTACGAACAAAACATCAACAGACCGTACACCTCACAGTCCTTTGATACCTCTTTTGCCAGTGGAGGGGTTCAGATCAGGTTTACGTTGTCAAACTAGAAAAATATCATTTCATCTTGCTTTATAGTAGATTACTAGGAGTGCTAAACGGGATGCCATTTTAGGCTTCTAAG
>JBCBKZ010000281.1:0-6899 GCA_038520955.1 Bacteroidota bacterium
CCTTTGACTACTCCACTAAAAGTTTCTCCCAGAAATGGAGTATTTCTGGATCTGGAAGTAAGATTCTCTTTTGTGAAAGTCCAGTTCTCTTCAAGGTTGAAAAAACTTAGGCTCATTTTTGCCCCTTTTTCTATGGAAGAAGCGTCTATGCCTAAGACTTCACGGGGACCGTAAGTAAATAATGTAATGAGCTGACCTAATTCCAGCAGACCTGGCTTTACAAGATGGGTGTATGCCATGGAGAAAGCTGTTTGTAGATTGAGCATCCCATACTCGGAAATGCTGAACTCATTATTCTTTTCTTCCATCCCCTGAGCCTGGTGGCCTGAACATAAGGCTTGTATATATCCCTTTTGTAGAACTTCTACCAGAGCTTCCTTTTGCGTTTTGGAGCGCAGAGGAGGTAAGACTTTATATAGAGAATCAAATTCCGCAAGGGCATCATCTGATAGCACCAAATGGTAGACAGCTACTGAGCTACTTACCTTCATCCCTTCTTCTCTACGCTGATGGATTCTTTTGACGACTTCTGCGGAGCTGACTGGCTGGAAATGCATCTTACCACCCGTGTAGGAGAGGAGTTCCAGGTCTTTACTAGCAGAAAGAATTTCGGCAATTTCAGGAATACCCTTCATCCCCAAGCTCAGGGACATCTCTCCTTCATTCATCATGCCTTCTCCCATCATGTCCATGTCCATAGGCATACTGATGAGGGTACCATCAAAGGATTGGCAGTATTCAAGGGCTCTTTTCAGTACACCGGCATGACTCACAGGGCTAAGACCATCCGTAAATGCCTTGGCACCTGCCTGCGACATATCGTATAACTCAGCTAGCTGCTCTCCTTTAGCACCCTCTGTAATAGAGCCGCAAAAGAGAAACTGGGTAGGGTAGTGCTGTGTTCTCCTTCTCAGGCCCTGGAGCAACTGGGCGTTATCCATCACAGGCTGAGTATTTGGATAACAGAGGATATCCGTAAATCCGCCCATAGCGGCCGACCTAGCCAAACTATCCAAATCTTCCTTCCACTCAAATCCGGGATCATTCAGGTGTACACATAGGTCCATCCATCCGGGAGACACACAAGTACCCTCTGATAAATGGATGACTTCACTGCCTTCAGGTTGAGGAGAATTTGCCGGTAGAATATTCTCTATTACCCCATCTTTAAGTAAGAGACCTACAGTCTTTTCATGCTGTTTGGATTGAGGATCAACGACGGTTACAGATGGGATAAAGTAAAGACTCATTAGTTGACGGCAATTTTCTGTTTGTCGGTAAACTTAGCAAGTAAGCCTTCAATCAACAAAAAAGCTACTGCTCCCCAGATGAAATACCTCCATAAAGGGATACCTTCTTTTTCCTGGGATATAGTGGTGCCTATTTCTGAGGAATTGGCGGCTACCACTTCTACATTCTCCCCGGACTGGTTACTCACCACCTCTGCCAGCTCATTTGCATTCACATATTCCATGCGGGACTCCTCGTCCGAGATATTGAAAGCTATTTTCTCCAGCAGCACATCACCTTGTTGCAACAAGTAGTTTCCTTCCACTAACTCCAGTTGATCAAAGGTTAGCAGGGTCCCATTTTTTTGAATGTATTGCTCTACAATGATGGGAGAACTTTCTGGATCATCCTCTATCTGAAGGCTAATATTTTCTCTCTGGATAGTCTGAACAATCTTGGGTTGGTAGTTTCCTATCAGTTGATTGGATTGGACTAGCTGAGACTGGTTCATCAACTGGGTGGCCCGGAAGACGATGGGCGCAAAAATAGTTTTTACGGATAAATCCGTCCATTCTTTCTCAGGGAAGGTAGTAAAGATGAAGCATAGTCCGTTGTTAGCCCTGGCTTCCAGCAGTATAGGTTCCAAACGGTTAAGCCCCATGATCTTTGTCTGTACGGAACCCTTGAGGGATTTGAATGGATAAAACTGATATATCAGTGGGCCATCGAACTGCCTGCTATCTTCTTCTGTGAAAACCCCTTCAAATATAGGGTGCTCCAGATCTACAAATTCTGTTTCCTGACCGTCCGAGATAGCCTTTAAGCGACTAAAGTTCCCTATGGATAATTCTTCAAATAAGTTGTTGACGGAGCTTAGATTCATGCCGGAACCCGGAATAAACATCATACTTCCTCCCTGCTCCAGGAAGCTGATCAGCCTTTCTGTAAAGCCCGTACTTAAGTTGGACATGCCTACCAGAATGACAGATTTATAGGCATTTAGATCTACACTTCCGATCTGCTTACTGCTGATAAAAGTAGGATTAAATTGATCGAAGAGATTCTCATACAAAATCCTGATAGAGGCGGCTCTTTCTTCTTCTATGACCAGAATGTCCTCCTGCTCGGGTACGTAAAAGGAAAAGTACCTTTTGTTGTCAAAGGTGATGGGGTAATCATCAATCTCTATATATCCTGACAGCCAACCACTTTGGGAGGGCGTTAAGGTAAGGGTGTTTTCCCAGACGCCTCCTGCATCCAGGTTAATATTGTCTCTGGCTGATACCTTCCCATTGACTACCACATTTATATACAGATCTTTTCTGGGCGCTTCTCCGTCATTCACCAGCTTCATGAAAAGCTCTACGGGTTTCCCTTTTTCTATGATTTGGGACCTGATCTGATGCTGATCTATGTAGACGTTGCTGGGCTTGCGAGTAGCTATGGGGAGGAGTTTCACCTGGGTGAGAGAATCATTCCAACTTACAGACAGGCTACTGTCTGAAAAGAGGGTGGACTGTTGGAAATCACTTATGACATATAATTGTCGGTTGGGATTACTGGAACGGGAGAAGATCTCATCTGTAATGGCAGAAACCTCAGGAAGAGAAAGCGTATTTTGTTTGACAGCAAAGGACTTTAGTTCTTCCTGAACTGTCTCCTGCTCATCAAAGTTGAAGTTTAGCTTGGGATCACTAGTGGTCATGATGAGGAATTCATCCTGCCTGTCATAAGCATTGATGATGTTCCTACTCATATTTAGGGCTTGCTGGAAATAGGGACCTTTTTCATTGCCAGCTTCCATGCTATAAGAATTGTCAATGAGGATGGCTACAGATCTATTACCAGAAAGATTCTCATTATCTTCTTTGACAATTACAGGTCTGGCAAAGGTGATGACCAGACAAGCGATGAGTAGGATCCTACTCAGTAGGAGAAGTAACTGGCGGAGTTTAAGCCTTCTGGAAACGGTCTTCTTTACCTCTTTGACAAAAGAAATATTGCTAAACAGAATAGTCTGTGGCCGCTGAAGGTTAAAAAAGTGAAGGATAATAGGTATCGCTATTGCAAGAAGTCCCCACAGAGCCGCCGGATTCAGAAATACCATTTAGGTTGTGTACTTAACTTTAAAAGATTTCTACCTACGAATATACTGAAGAATTTCTCAATCAAATCACCTCTTGGCCTAAGATATCCACCGTAAGCCGAAATATTTTCTTTTGAGGGTGATAGAAAGACAGCAATATGATGTTCGAATTCTTGAGAATATTCTTTTTCTTTCCATTACATAATCCTGTAAACGTTGGGAAAGGTAACTTTAGGTTTTCTGAAGCAGTGGTTTCAGAAAAAAACTTCCCCTGGCACTTCTGATCTAAACGTTGTTTCACCTTTAGAATTTCAAAATCCTGTCAGTCTGGATGGATTCGGTATAGAAGCATCCACTTTTGAGGGTGTCATAATTGCTGATGAGAACTGGAACATCAGGTTCGCAAATTCCTTTATCCAGGGAAGTTCAGCTTTATCCCCCTTACTCGCATTCCCGGATGATTTGAGGTCCGGCTTCCTTTCACATTTTGGGTATGACCCCTCTTGGTATAAAAATGACCACAAGACCGTTTGGACAGGGGTATCTCCTCGTTGTTGGGCGGTGGAGATAATTCCACTTACTTCTGGGAGGGAGAAACTTCTTAGAGTCGGGATCATAGATGTTACGGAAAGGGAAAGCTTAAAAGCTGAGATTCAGTCCTACCGGAAGATGAGTATGCAGTACCAGGATGGGAAGGATAAGGACAAGGAATCATTTCATCACCTTACAGATAAAATGATCCAGAGCATTAAGCCAAATGTCTCCCGGATATCCGGCCTCACCCAATTACTGTCTGAATCCATCACAGATTCAGAATCTCGTCAGGTTCTGGAAGCTATAGAACAACACACCCATAACCTCGAATATTCTCTCAGAAATCTAGGCCACTATAAGGCACTAAAAGAAAGAAAGGTTCCCCTAAAAAGAGATACTTTTTCTATCAGAGAATGCCTGGATGATGTGATGGATATATTCACCTTCATCACCGCTGAGAAAGACCTGGATATAAGTTACTGGGTGGAAGAAACCATACCAGATCAGTTGTTGGGAGACGCAGAGAAGCTCCAGCAAGTATTGGTGAACCTGATAGACAATGCTGTGAGGAATACCTGGGAAGGGGATATCATCCTGAAAGTGGTAGCCAAACCCCTCAAGAATACCTCTGCCTCTCCTTCTAAAAACCTACAACTGATTTTTTCCATTAAGGATACAGGTCTGGGCTTTCCTCAGGAACTGGCAGAAACCCTCTGTCCTCCCTTATCCTCAGATGCTTTCAGACACCCGCTACTGGGAATGGGAATTCCTATTTGCCATCACCTGGTCCAGCTAATGGGGGGACATCTGACCTTTGATAGCAGGGAAGGAGAAGGTACTGAGTGTCTGTTCTCCATGAAGTTTGGATTAAGTACCCAGACTCAGGTTACCTTTTCTGCGGACCTGACCAATCTGAAGGAAAGGAGAATACTGATCACAGATGATAATCCGGTAAATAGAGAGATCCTCTCTCACCTGGTCTCTTCATGGAATATGGAGGTGCTGGTAACAGAATCAGCAGAGGCTGCTCTGGAACTGTTGAAGGCAGAACAGGTAGACCTCATCATCTCTGATATGCAAATGCCGGGCATGAATGGAGTGGCCTTAGCCAAAGAGGTGAGGAAAAAGCAGGACATACCCATGATCTTACTGAGTTCTATTGGCTCATTAGAGGAATATCCTGACCTTGATAATTTGTTTATCTCTGTGATGGAGAAACCTGTGAAACCTCCTCGCTTATTGGCAGCCATCCAGCAAGGACTGGGCGTGGAGAGAAGCTTCATCAGTCATACGCCCATAAACACAGAAGAACTGCTGTTAGCAGATGAGTTTCCGCTGAACATACTGGTAGCAGAAGATAATTTCATCAATCAGAAACTCATCCTGACCGTTCTCAGAAAAATGGGCTACATGCCAGCACTGGCTAATAATGGGTTGGAAGCTGTCAATATTTGTAAAGACAAGAAGGTGGATCTCATTTTCATGGATCTCCAAATGCCCGAGATGGATGGGCTGGAAGCCTGTCAAAAGATTCAGGGAGAGTTGGGAGACGAAAGTCCAGTCATAGTGGCTTTGACTGCCTTTGCCATGAAAGAAGACAGAGAAAGATGCTTGGCAGCAGGAATGCAGGAACATATTTCCAAGCCATTTAGAACAGAAGAAATTGAGCAGGTAATACGCACATTCACCACTACTTTTTCTTCCTAAGGCGGGTTCAGATGCCTATAGGGAGGAGCATAAGTATTTTCCATATTTGGAAGGCTAGATAGCATAAGCCTATCTTTATGTTATTTGCTTTCAAAGAATACTTGTATGAACAGGAAACGCTTTCTCTCCAAAGGAACTGCCGCAGTAGCTGGAGGGGCACTAGGATTGGTAGCCTGCCAACCGGAAACCACTAAGGTTTCTGAAGGGCCTACCATCATTACCAACAAGACCATAGAGTGGAGAATGGTCACTACCTGGCCACCTAATTTTCCTGTCTTGGGAGAAAGCTGTAATCTGTTGGCAAAATGGATAGAGGAGATGTCTGGTGGGAGATTGAAGATACAGGTATTTGGTAGCGGAGAATTGATTCCCGGACTGGAGGTCTTTGATGCGGTCAGTAATGGTGCCGTAGAAATGGGCAATGGTGTTTCTTACTATTGGTCAGGAAAGATTCCCGCCGCTCAGTTTTTTGCTTCAGTCCCCTTTGGGATGAATGCCCAGCAGATGAATGCCTGGATCATAGCGGGAGGAGGAATGAGTCTATGGGAAGAGCTATATGCCCCCTATAACCTAATTCCCATGTTAGCCGGAAATACCGGTGTACAAATGGGGGGATGGTTTAACCGGGAGATCAAGGACATAGATGATGTGAAGGGCCTTAAAATGAGAATGCCGGGATTAGGTGCTAAGGTGCTTAGTAAGGCAGGAGGTTCTCCCAAGTTAGTAGCAGGCGGAGAAATTTACACCAATCTGGAAAGGGGAGTCATAGATGCTACGGAATGGATAGGGCCTTATCATGATTACATCATGGGCTTCCATGAGATAGCCAAGTACTACTATTACCCTGGTTGGCATGAAACAGGTACCTGCATTGAGGGGATAGTTAATAAGGAAAAGTTTGAAGCCCTGCCTTCGGACCTTCAAGCTATCATCCGTTTTGCTATGGCATATCAGAATAGCTGGACATTCTCAGAGTTTGAAGCCAGAAACCAAAGCTACCTGGATAAAATTCGTAACGAGAGTGAGGTTTCCATAAGGCCCTATCCTGAGGAGGTGATTTCTGTCTTAAGAGAATACACCAAAGAAACCCTGGCAGAAGTAGTAGCTAAGGATGCTAAAAGTAAGAAGGTCTTCGAAGCCTATTCTGCCTTTCGAAATACCATGACCTCCTGGTCTTCCATTACGGAAAAGATCTACTACGACCAAATCCAGTCTTGATTCGCTCATCATCACTTGATGTGATCATTCTTTTCAGAAAGTTGTAAGAAAAGAATAGGGGAGGTTACTAAAGAAGAGAATGGATACCTCAGACTTTAAGGCCATAGTAAAAGAATTTCATCCG
>JBCBKZ010000282.1:0-6860 GCA_038520955.1 Bacteroidota bacterium
AACAAAAGAGTTGCCTACCAGTAATTTGGCTAATCAGCCATGCTTTAATATCTTGAACGAAACACACACAGCCCAATCATGAACAGAGAACAGTTACTCGATTTGGCCGCTTCTGAGACGGCCTATTTCTACGGTAAGTACGGAAAGTCCATCAAGAAGGACTCCCCTATGGCTACCCGTTCCATTTCTGCTACCCGTTCCCTTAATCCTGAAAAAGACATAGATAAGCATAACAAGCTTTTTGTGGAGGGGATGGCAGAAACCCTAGGTATTGATCCCTCCCTCATACAAAATAACTCTACATCAGATGAAGGCATCATTGGAATCCTTAATAAGAGGAGCCGTAAGAGTAGAGATAAAAAATACAAACGTCGTCTCAAAAAAGGGGGAGACCTCATTAAGATTGTGGCTGAAGGGGATAGCTGGTTTGAATACCCTGTGTTTGTAAAAGACCTGATTGATTGGCTAAATGATGAGAAGAGATATGCCATTAAGAGTTTAAGCGCTGGAGGAGACTGGCTGGCAAATATGTATAGTCAGAGAGAATATATCCGCAACATCACCTCAGAAAATCCTTCTATTTTTCTGATTAGCGGAGGGGGAAATGACTTGTTGGGTGATGGCAGAATAGCTCGACTAGTAGAAGAATATAGCAAGAGCAGGGAGTCAGATCCTGAAACCTTCATCAAGGAAGAGTTTAATGACCTCCTGATCTTTTTTGAGCGTTTATACTGTTCTCTATTCGGGGAACTTCAGGACAAGGATATCCAGATCATTTGTCATGGGTATGATTTTGCCTACCCAAGTGACAGAGTAGGCCCTGGTGTGATACAAAGTCTGGTGCACCTGGCCTCTGGAAATGGGCAGTGGATAAATGAGCCCCTGTCTCAGAAGGAGATTAAAGAAATAGAAGTCCAGCACAGCATAGTGAAGGTGGTGATTAATCGCTTTAATGAAATGCTGAAAGGATTAGCTGATATCTATCCTCATGTACACTATATAGACCTGAGAGGGATGGCGCCAGATCAGGATAACTGGTTTGATGAAATACATCCTAAGTCGGCTTACTTTAAGGTCATGGCTGAGAAGTTTAAGTCTAAAATTAGTTTGCTTACAGACTTGGCCAGTTAGGAATGTTAATGGAATGAGAGGACAAATAATTCACCTGCTTTCAGTGGCCTTGCTTGTCTGTGGTTTCTGTACTTCTGTGTTTGCACAGAAGAAACAGGATGATGCATGGAAACAGAAAAATAAGCGAGAAAACCGCTTTGAAGGGACCTACACCCGCCAGGTGGGGAATCCTTCTATAGAGCTATTGTCCTTTGTTTCCGGGCTTGAACCCTATGAATTTCGGAAGGGCCAAAAGCTAACAGCCAGGTTTTACGCTCCCTCTGATACCTCCTATTTCCTGAAATCCGAAGAGCTGAGAATATTCAAGTTTTACTGGATGGAAAGCAATGAGGAACTCAGTCAGGCTGAGGAGGGCTGGAATGAATTTGGTCCATGGCCGGTAGATGACTGGCTGAGAAGACTGAGTTTGACAGCTGATAAATTGGGTGTATTGGTAAGATTGGGGAACTGGAAGAGCCGGCTCGTACTCCCTGTGGAGGTGTCTCATTCTGATAACCCTAAAGAAATTCCTTTTTACATAGCCCAGTTTCGCTTGGGCAGATCTATCTCAGGCGGAAACTTTCGCTTGTACAAGGGAAGAGAAAAGACTACCTCTAATGTGGTAAAGACCGGTAAAGTCAGTAAAAAACCGGGAGGAAGCTCTTTCCCAGTAGTTATGCCTAAAGTTTGGTTTCAGGCAAAGCCTGGCTGGTACACCCTGGAAGTAGCCCTGAAAGAGAAAGGCTCCTTCGATGATTTCTCCTACTCATTCTCATTCTATCTCCCAGCTGAAGAATAATCTATGCCCCATTCTCTTAAAAACTTTACGAATAATCTATTGGCTGAAGGTAATACTGCCAGTGTACTGAACATTCTTCAGGAAACCCTTCATGCCTCACAACCAGACTTGTATAAGCAGGTCATTACCTTATCGGCTAGATTTAAGAGACTGGAGAAATCTGTTTCCAAGGGGATCATAGATGACAGAGATGAAAAACTGGAAAGAAATCAGATTAACTATGCGCTGACAGAGCTCATTCAGGAAATCCCTGAGGAGATGAAAATCAGCTCTGAACTCAAGGAAGTGTATGCGAGGAAGAGAAATCGTTGGATTATTACCTCATTAGGGTATGTACTGATTTTGGGAGCCTTAGGCTGGTTAGGATTTATGCCACAAAAAAAGCTGTATGCACAATTGGAGCTCCATCTGTCACGAGTAACCTTTACTTCGCTGAATGAACTCAACCTTTTCGAAGGCAAAGTGGTCAGTGGAGTTATGCTACAGGACTTTGACAAGTTGGGCATTCAGGCATTTGACTGGGATGCGGCAGACGGAGAGGGTAAGGTCCCCTTACCTGCTGAAAAAATGAGTATTCGTTTACATCCGGACATACCAGGCGGATCAGCTTATCTAGATACCCTCAGGATGGAAGGTGTTTCTTTGCTAGAGAAAAAGCCGGTTAGCATAGAAGTGCTGACCTCCAAGCTTATGGATGAGGAGAGTGGACAGGTCCAGCTCGACTATGAGCTTCCGGAAGCCCTGCCCATTAGAATGAATTACAGGGATTCTCTGCATCTGGCTACCACTTATTTAGTGGGTAAGCAAGGGGAGGAGCAGTATGACTTTATAGGGCAGGAAACCTTATCATTCTACTGTCCTGATAAAAACTGTGAAGTAATAGCTACCACAGACACAGGAATCCAACATGTTTATTTTGATACGCCTAAGGGCATTACTTACACCGAGACAGAGGTAGAAGTATCAGATATCAGCTTTACCAGATCAGAGGACAACCGTGAGGTAAGCGCTTTATTAGGAGGATCTCTAAGTCTAAAAGAACCCAAAAAAGATCCTTACAGAGAGCTTAGCTTTGGACGTAATGACTATCTGGGGATTAAGCCTAAGGAAAAACTGACCCTTACTGAGCTAAGTGTGAGTAGTGAGGAAATCCTTATACGCGCTGATGGCTATTTGGAAGTGATCAGGGCAGGTTCTGAGAACAAAATCATGAACCCCAGCAGGCTTGAATGGTTATGGGAGAATTACCGTTTCGAGTTAAGTGCAGGTTTCGTATTATCAGTTATCCTGTTGGTGTTACTGCCAGGCAGACTTAGCGAAAGCATACTTACCCGCATAGAAAGGATACGCCGTCTCGTTTAGCCAAATTTCTTACACAGAAAGATTGACTCCTATTCTGGAAGAGAAAAAGAAGGAAATCCTCCTACCTTGGAGTTCACTTTTATGACACCTACCTCCGGGTAGTTCATGAAAGCATTGCTTGTGTAATTCCGTATGTTGAGATTTGCTCTGTTAACACTCCTGTTGCTTCGCATGTCCGTATTTGCCCAGGAAACCATTCTCTGGGAAATAGCTCATCCATCTAATGGACATACTTCCTATCTGTTAGGTACTTACCACCAATTAGGGAACCATTTTATAGACTCTTTGCCAGAAATAAAGCAGAAGTTGCTTGAGGCTGACATAGCCGTTTTTGAGTCTGTAGATGCACCTAAAACGCGGTCCTATATATTGGAACGTCCCAACGACATGTCCTACCAGAAGTACCTCCCAAAAGCACAGGTGAAGTGGTTAGAAGAATATGCACTGGACACCAGACTTCCGCTACCCAAGCTAACAGCTACAGAATTATACTTTGTCCTCTTCCAACGCTACTATCAGGGATTTTGTGAGAATGTTCTCCCGGATGATGAATGGAAGCACTTTGACAGTTACCTGATGTATCTCGCCATGGAGAATCAGGTCCCTAGCATAGGGCTTGAATCAGATAGCCTCCAGTTGAATAGCATAGAGGAGAATTACGGAACCAATGACTGGAAGAATATGCGGAAGAAGCTCTCTCATTGGGTAAATGCACACAGAGGAAAAATCAAGGAAGATAAACTATGTGAATTTGCCTATCAGTACCGCTCATTTGATTTGGATTACAAACTGGATGAAGCTTGTACGGAAGAGATTCTAGGAAAAAAGCGAAATGATGAATGGATGGCACGTTTGCCTCGTTTGTTGAAAGAACAAAATTGCTTTGTGGCAGTGGGATTGTCTCATCTCATGTATGAATGTGGGCTGGTTTCTCAGTTGCGTCAACAAGGTTTTCGGGTAAAACCAGTACCATTAGCTCCTTCATCCTAGGACGAAAAATTTACCCCAGTCGAACCATGCATTTTGCTTACCTTTTCAGCTAAAAGGCTGAAAATATGAACACACTTAAACTGGCAGTAGCACAATTTGAACCCAAAGACGGAAATAAAGCTTATAACATCTCTGTTATGAGGGCGCTTACTAAGGTAGCTTCTGAAAAAGGAGCTACCGTTCTTAGTTTTCATGAGCTATGTACCACAGCCTACACCTTCCTGAAAGATTTGACAGAGGAGGAACTGGATGCCCTTGCAGAAGAAATCCCCAATGGACCTAGCTGCAAAGAACTCATAGATATTTCTCAAGCCTATAATATAGCCCTGCTCGCGGGTATTCTGGAGAAGAAAGAAGGCAAGTACTACAACTCTTATGTATGCGTAGATAAAGGAGAAGTGAAGGCTGTATACAGAAAAATCCATCCCTTTATCAGTAAGTTCCTATCTCCCGGAGAAGAATATGTGGTCTTTGATCTTCAAGGCTGGAAGTGTGGAATACTCATCTGCTATGATAATAATGTCATAGAGAATGTGAGAGCTACCACTCTTCTGGGAGCAGAATTGATTTTTGCGCCTCATGTTACGGGCTGTACGCCCTCTGCTATGCCTGGAAGGGGATATGTGGATGGCCGTTATTGGCAAAACAGAGAGATAGACCCCGTCTCCCTCAGACAAGAGTTTGATGGGCCTAAGGGGAGGGGATGGCTAATGAGGTGGCTGCCTGCCAGAGCCTATGATAATGGGGTGTACTACGCCTTCTCCAATCCCATAGGCTATGATGGAGAACACCTGAAAAATGGAAATGCCATGATCCTGGATCCTTATGGAGAACTACTCACTGAAGCGAGCAGTTTTGGGGATGAGGTAGTTTGTGCCACCCTTACCAGAGACAAGCTGGGCTTGGCAGGTGGCTTCCGATACCGGAATGCCCGTAAACCTGAGCTATATAAAGCCATCCTAAGCAAGGATCACCTATCTACTACTCATCCGGTATGGCTTGATAAGGAATGAGAATTTATGTGATAGATTCAAAGCTCCTACCCAGATAAGCTTGAATATTATCCAGACTTAATATCCTGAATTCTTCCTCATCCAGATAGGCTTGAAGCTCAGTGAGAAGTTGCTTCTCAGACTCTTCCTGTCTAACCACATAGTAATCAGTCCCAAAGAGGATCTTTTCTTTTAAAAGGTCTGTTTTTAGCATGTCCTCCAAAAGAGGAAAGATTCTGTTGTCAGACTGGGTATAGCTGATATCTGCATACATATTCTCATGTTTGATTAGCATATTTCTGATTACCGTATACCAGCTGGTACGAGCCCAGAGTACTTCTTCCGTGCTGTTGTTCACGGGGATTTTTGCCAGAGGATTATTCAGGTACTTATTATCAAGACTCCCCCTGTCTTTGTCAAAGTATCTCTGCCATTCATCCTCACCTCCAAAGTGAGCCAAACAGAATTTCAGTTTGTCCAGCTTATGTGCCGGAGGGGCGTTTTTCTCAGCATCATACCCAAAGAGTGTATTTACCTCTTGAATCAGACTAGCATCCCTTTCCTGATATGGGTAGAAAGGAGAATTGAAATACTGAAATAGTCTATGGAATAACTTTTCATCCAGCAAGCATTCATAGTTCAGGGGATGAGTGAAATTGGCCGTAAAATCAAAGTTGGAGAATTCTGTCAATAGGATATTCTCTTCAGGATCACCCTGTACAGCAAAGATGGGGTGTTCATTCCAGTGCTTTTCTTTCTTTCCTCTATAGTGAATGGTCCCCCGAACACAGTGGGTCATGATAGGGATATTATGAGCCTGTGCGTAGTGGTAGAGCGGAAGCATTCTCAAGTCAAACGGATAAAACCCCAAAGCAGGATACAGTTTGATTCCATGAAAGCCATTTTGAAGATAGTCCTTCACTTCCTGCAGGAAATTAGGCTCATCTGTGAACCTCCTTGGGTCTACGCAGATAAAAGGGATCAACTGTTCTGGATGTTTGTTGCGTACATCAAGCAGTTCTGCTAACTGCTCCTTATAGGAAGCGGGCATACCTCCTGCGCCCATATACTCCATGTCCATAGCGAGCACCACAAACTGGGTATCATTGGGGTAGAGTTTTCTTAGCTGATTGAAGAGGTCTTCCTGCTTATCCATACTCGCAAAGGAACCCATATGGGTCAGACGATTCAGGTAGGACTTGGTATGCTCATTAATACTAATGACCCTCCTAAGCAGGAGGAGAACCAATGTCCTAAACCATTTAAAAAAGAGAAAGGCAAGGAAGACAAATCCAATTTGAAATCCAGTGTTCCTCAGTAAGGGATAGGTGAGGACATCATCCAGTCCCTCCTGCATGGGCTTAAAGGCCGTTACCATGCCCGTTTTGGTGATCAGGTGTCCCAGAGCTACCACGGCCAGCACAAAGCCAGCAAGGCCCATGATTAGGAAGACAAACCTGAAAAAGAGATAGTAATACCTAAGGTAAGAGATATTGTAGTTCAGCTTTTTCCATCTTCTGACTAATCCTAGCCATAACTCACTCCTGGAGAAGAAGCGGAACACCTTAATAATGAAGGCCGTGCTAATGAGGTAGAGAGGCCATGGA
>JBCBKZ010000283.1:0-6837 GCA_038520955.1 Bacteroidota bacterium
CCTGGTCTCGATAATGGGGAGTGTATTGATATTATACGCTCTGTACCCTTTATCGAGACCAGGAGTATCGCATTGGACGACTTCTCCAACTTCGTCCTGAAGAAAGTCTTCGATATGCTGTTTGCACTTACAGTGCTCATATTGCTATCCCCAGTCTTACTTACTATAGCCATTCTGATTAAGCTAAATAGTAAAGGGCCTGTTTTCTACAAGCCTATCAGAAAAGGGCTGAAAGGGAATGATTTTGTGTGTTTCAAGTTCAGATCCATGTACGTGGATAATACTGCAGGAGCAGGAACCAAGTCAACTGTTAAGGATGATCCTAGAATCACACGAATAGGTAAATTCATGAGGAAGTATGACATAGATGAGCTGCCACAGTTTATCAATGTCTTGAAGGGAGATATGAGTGTAGTAGGACCAAGACCTCATAGAGTAAACCTGAATGATGAGCTTTCTAAAGTGGTAAATCGTTACATGATCCGCCACTATGTGAAGCCAGGATTAACTGGATGGGCTCAGGTAAACGGATGGAGAGGGCCTACAGAAACTGAGGAGCAGAAAACCCAGCGTATCAAGCATGACCTTTGGTACATTGAAAACTGGAGCTTCTGGTTGGATATCAAGATTATCTTCTTGACTGTATTCGGAAGAAAGACGCGTGTAAACGCTTTCTAATTAGACTAATTATTTTTCAGAACATACATAGCTCCGCTGCTTTTTAGTAGCGGAGTTTTTTATAGTTGCTTAATGAGCTCTTCCGCTAAGCCAAAAGAGTGAGTCATACCTGCTCCTCCTACCCCTGTTACCAGTAAGTTTTTAGGAGAAACTTGACGGATAAAGTCTATACCTTCCGGGTTCTTGGTGTAAACCCCATACCATCTTTCCATGATTCTCATATCTCTTCCCTGGAAGAATGTTTTGAGGTAGGTGAGAATATACTCATTTACATCCTCCCTGATAAAAGGATCAAAGCTTTGGGCATATTCATGAGAATCTCCCAGGACCAGTTCTCCCCTACCATTTTGAGAGACCATTACATGTATGCCCCAGTCAAAGAAATGAGGACTTTCAGCTTGAATGCGCGCCTTATATGCAGGTAGGCTTGGACAGTCTGTGAAAGAGGCGTAGTGAGCTAAGGTAAGTCCGGCACAGAGAGAAGAACCCACTCTCCACCCATTAGTTTGAGGATAGGTCCTGAGCATCTGTAGTTTACTCTTGATGAGGGGAGAATGTTGAAATACCTCTGGATAAAGCGTCTCCAGATCAGAACCGCAGCAAATAAATGCTTGCTCAAATGTCCACTCCTGTCCATTGCTTAGCAGACGACCATCTTCCATTTCCTGAACGGCCTGATTAAACAATACCTGGGTATGAGCTTGGCTTTGTAACCAGGCGGCCAGTTTGACCGGAACTTCTCTGGGATCTACGATAATTTCCGTTTCACTTCTGAGTGCACCAACCAGTCCACTAGGATTAATACCCTGATAGGCAGAGGTAACCTCATCATCAGATAGCATACTGCACTGAAATCCATTTTCTTCAGAACCCTCATAGAACTCCTGCATGATTTGCCATTCATCAGCAGCATAGGCCAGATGGAGAGAACCATTTTCTATTCTCCAGAATCCACAAGTGTCAGAAGCTTTTATCCAGTGTTCTCTACTTCTCAAAGCTCTATCCAGCCCCTTACCCGGAGCTTGACCTATGGGCCATACCATCCCAAAATTTCTGATGGAAGCACCCACTGAATGAGAATTCCTTTCAAATACCGTTACTTCCAGCCCTTTTTGACTGGCCATGTATGCAATGGTAAGGCCTATAATTCCTCCGCCTATGATGGCTATCTCAGTATGTCTGGCTTGCTTAGGCATAAAACGCTTCACAATTATTTAAGGAACATTACGCATTCTCAAGTATACAGCTTTATGGCAAAGAGTACCTTCAGGTAAGATCATTTTACCATTAACAATGTTGGATTCCAAAAGGGGCTTTCTCCCTCTAACGGAAAAGTTTGTTAGTTTAAGGGGCAAATGATTCCCCAATACACTTAACCCTGATCTATGGCAAACTTGAAAGCCAGGCTGGAAAAAGCCTCTCCTCTTTGGTTTACCCTCTTTTCTGTATTCGCAGCCTTTGGTACTTATTTCTGTATGTACGCATTCCGGAAGCCTTTTACTGTGGCCACCTTTGAGGATATGTCCTTTCTTTCTGTGGACTATAAGATCTGGCTGGTCACCACGCAGGTGATAGGATATATGCTCTCCAAGTTTATTGGGGTCAAAGTGATTTCTGAGATGAAGCCCGGTCGAAGAGTCTTTTGGATGCTAACCTTAGTGGGCATAGCGGGAGTAGCCTTGGTAATGTTTGCCATTACTCCAGCACCTTATAATATCATTTGGATGTTGGTTAATGGATTTCCTCTGGGGATGATTTGGGGACTGGTATTTAGCTACCTGGAGGGTAGAAAGAATACAGAAATTTTGGGAGCAGGCTTGTGCGTAAGTTTTATCGTCTCTTCGGGGGTGGTAAAATCTGTGGGGAAATATGTGATGCTATCATGGGGCGTAAGTGAGTTCTGGATGCCCTTTATAACTGCCATGATTTTTGCCATACCTCTGGTCATCTGTGTGAGTTTGTTAAGCCAAATTCCTCCTCCAACCAAAGAGGATGAGATGTCCCGTACCAAAAGACTTCCCATGAGTAGGGCGGATCGTTTGGCCTTTATGAAGGAATTTGGGTTGGGCCTTATCCTGCTGATCACAGTATATATCCTTCTGACTGCCTTTAGGGATTTTAGAGACAACTTTGCTGCAGAGATATGGGAGAGCCTGGGTTATGGTGATTCTCCCGCCATTTTTACAGCTACTGAAGTCCCGGTCTCCCTGGGAGTATTGCTGGTGATAGGGCTAACGGTTCTCATAAAAGATAATATGCGAGCCCTATTGATAAACCACGTGATCATTCTCGTGGGTTTTGCCATGGTAGCAGTAAGCACCTTTGCCTTTCAGCAAGGCTGGATTGGGGCACCCCTATGGATGATACTGGTAGGCATGGGACTCTACCTGGGCTACGTCTTATATAATAGTGTCTTCTTTGAGCGGATGATAGCCGCCTTCAAGTATGTAAGTAATGTAGGCTTCCTCATTTACCTGGCAGACTCCTTTGGGTATCTCGGAGCTATCACCGTCCTTTTCTACAAAAACTTCGGTCAGGCAGAACTAAGCTGGCTATCCTTTTTTGAGATTTCAGCTTACGTCATGGCAGGAGTGGGAACCCTGTTTACTACTGCCTCCCTCATCTACTTCTATGTGAAAGATAAAAACTGGGATAAGGCAGAAAGTTCTATGGAAACGGCATAGTAAAGGGGCCCCAAGCCGCCTACCAAACTCCTAAGAAGGTATTAATCAGTATATTCAATTTGAAGATGTGAGAATAAACAATTTCACCAGAAACTACTACAACTCAATACAAGCATGAAAAAGATTCCTTTTTATTTACTAATGATCTCCATAACCCTGGGCTTACATTCCTGTCAGCCCCCCACTTCAGGCGGATCTTCTCCTGATGAGAAGTATGCTATCGTTCCATTACCTGCTTCTATGACTCCTCAAAAAGGAGAATTCTCCATAGGGGAGAGTACAGTTATCAGCGTGGCAGATGAGGCCATGGATGCCCTCCCTACGGCAGACATGTTATCAGGCTTGATCCAGAGCCAAACCTCTATGGCACTGGAAGTAGAGAAGGGGGGAAGTGCCGGAGATGGGAAGATCTACTTCGGCCTGAATGACGGCCTGGAATCAGATGAAGCTTATACCCTGGATGTGAGCAGCTCTCAAATCAATATCTCTGCCAAGGGTGCTGCCGGCTTTTTCTACGCCATGCAGAGTTTGAGACAATTATTTCCACCAGCCTTTGAGGCAGGAGGCATTTCTTCCTTGAGTGTTCCAGCAGTCACAATAGAGGACCAGCCCAGATATGTATATAGAGGAATGATGCTGGATGTAGGAAGACACTTCTTCCCCGTAGAGTTTGTGAAGAAATACATAGACCTTCTTGCCATACATAAAATGAACCGCTTTCATTGGCACCTGACAGAAGACCAGGGATGGAGAGTAGAAATAAAAAAGTATCCCAAGCTTATGGAAGTTGCTGCTTTCAGAGATGAGACGCTCATAGGGCATTATAGTGATCAGCCATGGAAATTCACCGGGGAGAGATATGGAGGGTTCTATACGCAGGATGAAATGCGTGAGGTGGTAGCCTATGCGGCAGAAAGACACATTACTGTAGTCCCAGAAATAGAGATGCCGGGGCACTCTGCAGCTGTATTAGCAGCTTATCCTGAGCTAGGCTGTAAAGACGGCCCATATGAAGTGAAAAAAGTTTGGGGAATACACGAAGATATCTACTGCCCTAAGGAGGAAACTTTCGCCTTTCTGGAGAATGTTCTCCTGGAGGTAATGGATATTTTTCCTTCCAAATACATTCATATAGGTGGTGATGAGGCACCTAAGAAACAGTGGGAAGAAAGTGCTTTGGCTCAGGAAGTTATTAAGCGAGAAGGATTAAAAGATGAGCATGAGCTTCAATCCTACTTTATCCAGAGAATGGAGAAGTTCCTGAATAGCCATGGGAGATCTATCATTGGGTGGGATGAAATCCTCGAAGGTGGACTAGCCCCTAATGCTACCGTGATGTCATGGAGAGGAATGGAAGGAGGAATTGAAGCCGCCAAGCAGGGCCATGATGTTATCATGACCCCTACTTCTCATGTGTACTTTGACTACTATCAGGCAGATCCTGAAGATGAACCCTTAGCTATTGGAGGAAACTTGCCGATAGAGAAGGTATACAGTCTAGAGCCTACTCCGGCGGAACTTTCTCCAGAAGAAGCCAAGCACATTTTGGGGACCCAGGGAAATCTGTGGACGGAATATATTTCAACAGGGGAAAAAGCGGAATACATGGTGTTTCCGAGGGCATCAGCTTTAGCGGAGGTAGCATGGTCTCCTAAGGAAAAAAGAGACTTTGATGGATTCAGTAAACGCCTTGGGCCTCACCTGGAAAGACTGGCCAATATGGGCGTCAATGCCGCCAAACATTTCTTTAATGTGAAAGCTAGCAGTGAAGCCGCAGCATCTGCACAGGCGTTGGATGTACAGCTTAAGACCATGAGTGATCAAACCACCATTCAGTATACCACAGATGGCAGTGATCCAATAGAGAATGGAACTACTTACACTAGCCCTATTTCTTTGACGGAAAATGCTACCATTCAGGCGGTAGCGCTCCTAAACGGAAAACCTGCCGGGAAAACTAAAGCCTTTCCATATGTAGTAAGTAAGGCAACTGGGATAGTCCCCAACCTGATTACCCAGCCTGATGAAAAATATTTTGCGGGTCCATCCGTCCTGACTGATGGAGTAAAGGGGAGTAAGTATTTCAATGATCTCTGGTATGGATACCTGGGGGAAGACGCAGAGATTGTCATTGACTTGGGGGAAAATACTCAAATCAAGGAAATAGCTACTAACTTTCTCCAAACCACCTACGCATGGATTTTTCAGCCTCAGGAGGTCTCCTTTCACCTATCTCAGGATGGGGAGGAGTTTGAGCAAGTGACTTTGGCGTCAGATCCTGTCTTAAGGGAGGATGAAGAGAATATGGTGAGCATCTACAAGGTAGAAACCAGTCTGGAAGAACCTAAAGAAGCTCGTTATGTGAAAGTTCTTGCGAAAAATGCACCAGTACCTGACTGGCATGGAGGAGCAGGAAAAGCGGCCTGGCTATTCATAGATGAAGTGGAGGTAAGATAATAACCGTAAGGTGTGTATTTCGTAACACTAACTATATATTTATTTCATTAATTGGAAATGAGTTGAGGTGAGTATGTCGTAATAAGCTCGCTCATCATTCAACATTTACCATTCAAAAATCAATCATTATACAGATAGTAACTCCACCTATTTAACAATCACAACCCATGGGAATACTTGACAACATGAAAAAATTCTTCGGGAAAGCTGCGGAAGTAGCCGAAGAAACAGTAGAAAAAGCCTCTACGGAAGCTGGTAAACTGGCTGAAAAGGCACAGGAAGCTGCAGGAGAGGCCATGAAAAACTCTGAAGGCTTACTTTCCGAAATCAAGGAAGAAGGGGCTGAGTTTTTCGAGAAAGCCAAGGAAGTAGGTCAGATCGCAATGGAGAAAGGAAATGAGTTTATTGAAGAAGCTACCAAGGTAGCAGGTGATGTGGCTAGCAAAGCTGAATCTACCATTGATGCCGCAGTAGAGAAAACCACAGAAGTAGCTAAAGACGTAGCTGAAAAAGTTCAGGATAAGGCCGAAGAAGCAAAAGAAGCTGGAAAGGCTGCTATGGAAAAAGGAGGTGAGATGATGGATGCCGCGGCTAAGAAAGCAAACGAAGCTAAGGACGCAGCTGCAGGAGCCATAAAAGATGCCGCAGATAAGGTATCCGATAAAGCGGATGAAGTAGCTGATGCTGCTGAGGATGCCGTAGAGGGAGATGAGAAATAAACTGACCCCAAACAAATATCAAAGCCTGAAGCAATTCAGGCTTTTTTTATTTGTCTTTACCCCAAAAAAACACCTCAATGCTAAACCTGAAAAATCTCCTTTTACCATTAGTGATAATAGTTTGCAGCTTTCAATCTCAAGCCCAAACAGATGATGCCAATCTTTACTTTGGGTTGAAAACACCTGGAAGTAGTCCGGAGGTATTTGGTACAGGCCTAATATCTATGGAAGACCGTAATGAGTTTGGCTCTACTTTCTCTAAAGATGGGAAGGAGTTTTTCTTTGCCGTCGATTTTAAT
>JBCBKZ010000284.1:0-6827 GCA_038520955.1 Bacteroidota bacterium
AGTCCATATGGACTCAGGGGAAGTGAAATCTTAAAAAATGATCCCATTCCAGGAATCCGTGGAAGGTATCCATCACAAACCCAGCCGGTTTTGTTCAAGTTGACATGTAAGCTGATACTATTTTTGATCTCAACTATAGCTCTCTTTACCTTGATTCCTTTCTCCATACTCAATAGGCTGGAATACTTCATGAGTTTATGCCCAAGGTTGTAGCCTTTTAAGGACTCATCTATGGATAGTCTGATGGTAAAGGCAGAAGGAATGGCCGTGTCATAAAATAGCTCAAAGATGGTCCCAACAATCTGGGAGTTCCTATCCTTCAGCAATAGTCCATACCCAAACTCAGTAAAGCGGTAAAGATCAAAGGCACAAATCTCTTGTGCATGAGAGGAATCATACCTACTATCGAGATAGGTTAGAACTCCTTCGAAGTCCTCATCATTCTGATGGAGAAAAGCAACCTGAAGACCTCGGGAGTGGAAATAGCCTAGAATGTTTTCTTTCTCTTTTTCCAGGTAAAGCGCCTGATCCTGGAGTTCTGAGTAATGATAAGGAGAGTTTATCTCTCCGGGAAACTTGCGGAAAATGATAGACTCCCCTACTCCATCAGTATGGCGACTAATTTGTTCTTTCGATATCTCTGGCACCCAGGACAAACTCATGCTAGGAATAATTCAGGCAGAAATATCATTAATGGAAGCCAGTCTTTCATACCGCTTTCTTTTACATCCTTTCATGTCATTGGTGGGAACTTTCTTTTATATGTGATATTTTAGTCAAGTGAGCATAAAAATATTTCTTCTCTCCATAGGTGGGAGACCTCTTGCACGGGAAAGGCTTCTGCTTAGCCTTCTCGTTTTATGGGCACTTGCAGGTATTCCCGGATGTATGGTGAATGAGAAGGCGTCTGAGCCCATTCCACCCGAAACTATAGTGGCCTTACTGGAACAGGGAGAATTCCCACGGGCAGAAGTCCATTTACCTTCTTATCAGCTACTGGGTAGGTTTCAGCCAAAAGACGATGTTCGTTTTTTACAGGTTCCTGATACGTATACCAGAGGGTCTGCACGTGGAAAGTATCTTCACAGAAGGGCGCTGGAAGCTTATGTCCAAATGGCCGAAGCAGCCCAGGAAGAAGGCATACAACTACACATCATCTCTGCTACCAGAAATTTTGATTCGCAAAAACGCATTTGGGAAAGTAAATGGAAGGGTCTTAGGATAGTAGAAGGCCAAAATCTGGCAAAAGAGGTTAAGGACCCTGTTTTAAGGGCACAGAAGATTTTGAGATTTAGTTCCATGCCAGGCACTTCCAGACATCACTGGGGAACAGATATGGACTTTAATGCCCTCTCAAACCGCTATTTTGAAGAGGGAGAGGGCGCTAAGGTTTACGAGTGGCTACAAGCTCATGGATCAAACTTTGGATTTGGTCAACCTTACACTGTCAAAGACTCTCTAAGGCCCGTAGGCTATGAGGAGGAAAAATGGCATTGGTCTTACCTTCCCCTGGCTAAATTGTACTTGTCAGAATATCAAAAACAGATAAAAAATACAGATATTAAAGAGTTCGCTGGTTCAGAAGTCGCTTTTGAATTAGCGGTGATACGAACCTACGTAGAAGGCATTCATCCTGATTGTCAATAAAAAACCTATGCTCCAACCACTTACTATTTACAAAAGTTCAGCAGGAAGTGGGAAAACCTATACCCTGGTACAGGAGTATTTAAAGATCGTTCTCTTGGAACCCTATCTCTATAAGAAGGTACTGGCCATCACCTTCACCAATAAGGCCACGGAGGAGATGAAAAACAGAATCATAGACGCCCTATCTGTTTTGGCCTATGAAACTGAAAGTACCCTTCCTGCCAAGTATTGGTCGCTATACAACCATCTAAAAGAACATCTGCAGGAGCAGGAACAAACAAGGGAAATCAGTATTAAGCATCAGGCACAGAAAGTTCTCACTAATATTCTCTCTGACTATTCTAACTTCTCTGTCAGTACCATAGAAAGTTTCTTCCAAAGAATCATCAAGGCTTTCTCCCGAGAACTCAGTCTCCCTATGGGCTATGAGATAGAGATGGAGAGAAATTATGTGTTGGATCAGATCACCAGAGCCAGCTTACTGGAAGTGGGAGAAAACGAATCACTCACCAAACTGATTCAGCGATATGTCTCTCAGGATATGGAGGAAGGGAAGGGATGGAAGGTAGAGAGAAAGATAAAGACACTGGGAGAAAAGATTTTTTCTGAGAAATTTCAGGAGCTATCACTCTTCGGGAAGAATTCACCTGAGCAGCAGGTAGATGCTGTACTGGAAGTAGTGAAGGAGCTTTGGAAGATCAGGAAACAGCATGAGAAACACATTCTTAGCATCAGAGAAAAAGCCCTAGAGCTCCTACATACTTACCAGCTTAGCCCACAAGACTTTAAGTATAAGAATACCAGTGTGGTCGCCAGTCTCGTGAAGCTACCTGACTTCCAGAAACCGGATAAGCTGGTTCCAGGAAAAAGGATGTTGACCGCAGTAGATGAGCCAGAAAGCCTGTACGCAAAAAACTCCCCTCGCCTGGCAGACATTGAAGGCCTGATTACAGGAGGCCTACATGATCTCATCAGAGAAAGAATAAATCTTCATCAGGACCAATATGAAGGCTATTTGTCTGCGGCAGAAGTCCTCAAGCATCTATACAAGTTTGGAGTCTTATCCAGTTTACAGGAAAAGCTAAAGCTGTATAGGGAGGAGAATAGAATGCTCATGATCTCTGATACCAATCTCCTTCTCAGAAGCATTACCGGAGAAGAGGGTACTCAGGTCAGTGCGAATACGCCCTTTATCTATGAAAAGGTAGGAACACGTTATCAGCATTACCTTATAGATGAGTTTCAGGATACGTCTGATATGCAATGGGCCAATCTCTTCCCTCTTCTGGCTGAAAGCCTCGCTACGGGAAATAAAAGCCTACTGGTAGGAGATGTTAAGCAGGCCATCTACCGTTGGAGAAACGGAAACATGAAGCTGCTCATGGAAGATGTAGCCCATCAGCTTCAAACTACCATGGGTCAAAGCCCCGCCAGCAAACAGCTCAATAACAACTGGCGCACCCGACAGGAGGTAGTAGATTTCAATAACACCTTCTTTGTGCTGGCCAAACAGCTGTTGGCAAATGCTTTAGAGGAGAATCATTTCAATTCCCTCATTGAGACTGCCTATGAAGAGGTGGTCCAGAAAGCGCAAAAGGTTTCCTCAGAAGAAGCCATGGGCTATGTTCAGTACACCCCTGTTATGGTGGAGAAAGGAGAAGACTGGAAAGCACATGCACTGCAGGTATGTCTGGATACCATCTTAGCCCTGGAGAATGAAGGCTATCAAAAGAAAGACATTACTTTATTGGTGAGAAGGAACCATGAAGGCCTCCTGCTTGCCCAGTTCCTACAGGCTCACAATATCTCTGTTTACTCAGCTGAGTCTCTCATGATTCAGTCTAATCCTACAGTCCGCTTTCTTCTTGCCTGTCTACAGTTTTTGAACGAACCGGAAACAGAACTGTTCAAAGCTGAACTATCCTATTATCATGATCTGATTCGTGAGAAAGAACCCAACTTTCCTCATGTTAAACAGGCCACGGAAGAAGTTCAGGAAGTTCTACTTAAGCATGCTGTCCAACTGAATGAAAAAACGGTTTATGGCGCCCTCATGCTGCTTTGTGAGCTCTTTGAGATTCCGCTTCGCTCAGCTTATGTACTTGGGATATTGGAAGAAGCATGGGGTTTTATTCACCAACAAGAAGGGAGTATAGCAGGTTTTCTCAACTGGTGGGAGAATAGGAAGTCCAGTGCACGCATTGCCGCCTCCGCGCATGAAGAGGCTGTACAGATCATGACCATTCACAAAGCGAAAGGGCTGGAGTTTCCTATAGTGGTGCTCCCCTTTGCGGAATGGCCCATGGGGCCCAACAAGCTGGACATACTGTGGATACAAAACATGGATAAGGAGCCTTTTGATCAGCTAAACTTCTTCCCGGTTAGTGCCATCCAACGCCTTGAAAATACCTACTTCAAAAAGATGTATCAGGAGGAGATTATCCAAAGCTATATGGACAATCTGAACCTGCTGTATGTAGCCTTCACCCGCCCAAAGGATAGACTTTATCTCATAGCACCTACTGCCAAGTCTTCTGGTCGCCCTAATAGTGTTTCTGCCCTCCTTCAGCTCATTATGCCCAATCCAGCGCTTGATATGCTGGAAGAGGTCGGGAAATGGACTTATGGAGAGAAAGTAGCTCCAAGACAGGAGAAGTCTGACAGTTCGATGGCCTTACTTCCCCTACACACGCATAAACCCTTTCAGTGGGAAAAGTCAGCCAAAATCAAATATCAAACCAATACCTATCTGAACACCGACATCAGAACGAGTAGAAGTAAAATTTCTGAAGGAGAATTGTATCATGAAGCCCTTTCCTATGTAAAGACAGGGGAAGACATCCCTGAAGCGGTAGAAAGAATGCGACTTTCAGGGAAAGTAGCTCCAGAGTATCTCCAGAACTTTGAAAGGGTATTAAGATCTATTTGTAGCAGGACTGAGGTCCAATCCTGGTATGAGAGTGGGTGGACTGTTAAAAATGAGGCTGACCTCATAGATGGAATGGGAAACTTACTAAGGCCAGACAGGGTAATGATTCAGGAAGGCAAAGCTATAGTCATTGACTATAAGTCTGGTAAGCACCATGCCCGCTACTTCAAACAGTTGGAAAGCTATAAAAAAGCTATTCAAGCTATGGGGTATATACAGGTGGAAGCCTATCTTTACTACATCCTCAGTGGAGATCTTATCTCTCTAGATCAACAAGGCTGACACTCTATTTCCATTTTCTCCCTGGCCAATTGAGAATTAGGAAACCTTGCCTGGCAGTTTTTCTCCACCTCCTGAAGGAACTCATCATTATGATCAGGATCATGATGCGTAAGGATGAGGCGGTTTACTCCAGCCCTTTCTGCCACTTCTATGGCCTGCTCCCAACTACTATGCCCCCACCCTCTTTTCCTGACAAGTTCCTCAGGTGTGTACTGTGAGTCATGAATGAGCACATCTGCTCCCTGAGCCAAGGCTACTACCCGCTCATCTATGCTTTCTCCATGTTCTATATCCGTACAAAACACCAGTATGCTGTCCCCGTCATCTATCCGGTAGCTATACGCTCCACCTGGATGATTATGTTTGAGCACAGTAACCATGGCTCCTTCTACAGAGAGTACATTTTCCTCTGACTGAAGAAAGGTGAATTGAGCCCCCATTTTCTCGAGTGGGATAGGAAAGTAGGCTTCATCCATTTGGGTCTCAAATATTCCTCTCAAATCTGTAGCCGCCCTTCCCTTGCCTATGGCACTGATGGTAATTCTCTTGGTGGAATGGTAGGCTGGGTTGAAAAAGGGAAAGCCCTGGATGTGATCCCAGTGAAAATGAGAAAATGACAAATAGATTTCCCTATCCTTAAATTCAGGAGCTTTTAATATATCTTTCCCCAGATTTCTGATTCCACTACCTGCATCTAATATGAAAGGAATGTTTTCCCCTATGGTTACCAGAACACAGGTGGTATTCCCTCCAAATTCCTGGAATTCTTTCTCGCATACAGGAATAGATCCTCTGGTACCATAAAACTTTACTTTCATGCAGGTTTGATTTTACAAAAAAGGAATAGAACCTTTTTAGATATCACCTAAAAATACTCTTTTTCCATTAAATCCATAATCCCAAAAATTGTTCTTTTTCTTCTCTAGTGAAGAGAGAAAAATCACTTTTTCTTGCATACTTCCAGGAGAAAAATGAAAATGCCTGTACCCCAAATGAAAACTACTAAATTCCCACTTTCCCATTAATGTAAGTAAACAGACAGCTCACCCAAGCAAACTTACTATTCGGAATTTAAATTGAATGAATAGTCAAATAAAAATTCCATATTTATATCATCAAAGGAAATAAATAGAAACAAAATATATTCTTGAATAAAATTTATTAACACTGTTTTATATTTCACAACTCTTATTTGCAGTAGGGATACTTCATGGACTAGGTTTGAAGTTTGCATGGCTCCTGATCTATAACGTAGGTCGGGAGTTTTTTTCTTCCCCCCACCGTCGTATATTTTCGCCTCTTTTCTGATTTCTATCTTTAACTTTTAACGTAAATGGAGGAAACAATCCGGGTTTTCGCCACGGGAGGCACCTTTGATAAAGAATATGACATGATTAGAGGTGCTCTTTATTTTAAAGACACCCAATTGCCAGAGATGTTCAGACTGGGTCGGAGTACGGTTAATATTAACCTCAGGACCCTCATGATGATTGATAGCCTGGAAATGACAGATGAAGACAGAGAAATCATAGCCAGAAACTGTATCACTGTTGAGGAAGACAAAATCATCATTACCCATGGAACTGATACCATGGTAGAGACTGCTGAGGTACTGGCAAGCAAAGTGACGAATAAAACTGTCATTCTCACGGGTGCCATGATTCCCTACAAATTTGGTAGTTCAGATGGGTTCTTCAACCTGGGAAGTGCCTTTGCGTTTGTACAGACCTTACCTAATGGAATTTATGTAGTGATGAATGGCAGATACTTTAACTGGGACAATGTAAAGAAGAATCGGAAAACCGGTTTTTTTGAAGAGTTAAGCTGAGAAACAACAAATGAAGAAATTCTTTTCATTTTCCTGTGTAAAAGAAGCTGATTTTCCCATATTTGCAGTCGTTTGAATAAATTGAATTATCTCTGTTCAGTTAGATAGATTATGAAAAACTTATTTGGAACAGTCCTTCTC
>JBCBKZ010000285.1:0-6815 GCA_038520955.1 Bacteroidota bacterium
GAGACAGGCTACTCAACGTAGTTAATAATATTCGGAAGAATCGCTCTCTCCGTAAAGAGCTAAATACCCTAAGGCAGGAAGTAGCCCAGAAGTATGACTTCAGCACTTCTATCATTGGTCAAAGTCAGCCTATCAAAAAGGTATTTTCTCTAATTGAGAAAGCCATCAATAATAATATTACGGTTACCATCACAGGGGAGACGGGAACGGGTAAAGAATTAGTGGCTAAGGCCATTCACTTCAATTCCAAGCGTAAGTCTAATCCCTTTGTACCTGTAAACATGGCCGCCATTCCAAAGGATCTCATTGAGAGTGAGCTATTTGGACATGAGAAAGGCGCGTTTACAGGTGCCAATAACCGCAGGATAGGAAAGTTTGAAGAAGCCAATAAGGGAACCCTTTTCCTGGATGAAATTGGAGAAATGGACATTACCTTCCAGGCTAAACTCCTCAGGGCCCTGCAGGAAAAGGAAATCATCCGAATAGGAAGTAATAAGATCGTTAAGACGGACTGCCGTATCATAGTAGCCACCAACCGTAATCTCATAGATGAAGTCAAGAAGGGAAACTTTAGAGAGGACCTTTATTATCGTCTATTTGGATTACCGGTAGAGTTACCTCCCCTAAGAGAAAGAGGAAAAGACATCATTCTCCTGGCTAAGTACTTCATAGAGAGCTTCTGTAAGGATAATGAGCTCCCCAACTTCACCCTCACTCCAGCAGCCCAGAAAAAACTCCTGGCCTACAGCTATCCTGGAAATATCAGGGAATTGAAATCCATCGTAGAATTAGCTGCTGTTATGACCAATGAGGACGATATAGATGAAGATGTCATCACTTTTAGTACCTCAGATCCTCTTCCTGATGCGCTATCAGAAGAAATGACGCTTAAACAGTACACACATAGAATCATCAGCATCTACCTCAAGAAATATGATGATAATATCAAACTAGTAGCTGACAAGCTGGACATTGGCCAGTCTACCATCTACAGGATGATCAAAGAAATGAAGTAGAGGTGTAAAGAGAAAAGATGGTTCCTCCTTAAATCATATTAGCTCTGGGTTTAAACCCAGAGCTAATATGATTTAAGGACTTCTGGTAGGGACAGATAAATAATGACACCTCATCATGTATGGGTGAATTTATTCATCCATAGAATGCCTTGGCAGTTAAAACAGCCATTACAGGTTGGTTCGATAAGCCCACCATTTGAATGGTGGGTCGTAAGGCTTGATCAAATCACCCAACAACTTCCCCTCTTTCTCAAAATGACAAAGATTTTCTCAAATCGAGAAAATTTACTCATCCTGCCATTTCTCAATCACTTGAATTTCAAGCTTTTGAGGGGCGGATATTTTTTGGAATGTGCTTTGCCATTATTGTAATGAAATTGAGAATTATACTTTAGTATAAAGTTATTTTTCTGGAAGTCTCTTAAATCTCTCGTAGTAACCAATTAATCAGCGACGTAAGTGTATCGTACATTGCGCTTAGAGGCCCGACACTGAAGAGTTCGGGTCTTTTTTTTATTTCTTCACTTTTTTCCCCTTCTACGTAAATTTCTGATAATTTAGCGACAATTTTACAGCGCTGATACACCGTACTTGTGGTCAATAACCTATCATGTCACACACTATGAGCCAAAACACTTCTCACTCAATTTCTGAAAGAGCTGCCAATAATATACGCGTACTTGCAGCTTCCATGGTTGAAAAAGCCAAATCCGGCCACCCAGGTGGGGCTATGGGAGGAGCTGACTTCATCCACATTCTTTATTCTGAGTTTCTACACTTTGATCCTTCTGATCCTTTCTGGAAAAACAGAGACCGTTTTTTCATGGATCCTGGCCATATGTCACCCATGCTGTATAGCATGCAGACCCTTCTAGGGAACATAAGCCTTGGAGATATAGAGCAATTCCGTCAATGGGGAAGTCCCACACCCGGACACCCGGAACTGGATGTGAAAAGAGGAATAGAAAATACTTCAGGCCCTCTGGGCCAGGGACATACCTTCGGGATAGGGGCTGCCATAGCTGAACGCTTCCTGGCAGAAAGATTCGGAGACTGGATGGCCCACAAAACCTATATCTACATTTCTGATGGTGGTGTACAGGAAGAAGTTTCTCAGGGAGCGGGACGTACCGCAGGTTATTTAGGCTTGGGGAACATCATCATGTTCTACGATGCCAATGATATTCAGCTTTCTTCTATGGTATCTGATGTGATGCATGAGGATACTGCTAAAAAGTATGAGGCTTGGGGATGGCATGTGATCACCATAGACGGTAACGACCACGATCAAATCAGATCAGCCCTGAAAGCTGGAAATGAGGAACTGGATAAGCCTACCCTCATCATAGGAAAAACTGCCATGGCCAAAGGCGCCATTACTGCAGAAGGAGGTAGCTACGAACGTACAGTAGACACACATGGGAAACCTTTAGGTAATACAGGTGCTTCATTCGAACACACTATAAAGAATCTGGGGGGTGATCCTGAAAATCCATTTACCATCTTCCCTGATGTACAAGAATACTATGCCTCTGTTCTGAAAGAAAAACAGGCATTAGCAGACCAGTGGAAATCAGAGCAGGCTACCTGGGAGAAAGCTAATCCTGAATTAGCCGCTAAGTGGGAGAAATTCTTCTCTACTGATGCGCCTGAGATTGATTATGCCGGCATTTCTCAAAAAGAGAATTCAGCCACTCGTAATGCGTCTGGGGCTGTTCTCGCTCATTATGCAGACCAGATAGAAAACATGGTTGTGTCTTCTGCTGACCTGTCAAACAGTGATAAGACTGATGCATTCCTAAAGAAAACCACTTCTTTCAAAAAGGGAGATTTCAGCGGAAGATTCTTGCAGGCTGGAGTATCTGAGCTTACCATGGCGGGACTTTGTATAGGGATGTCCCTCCACGGAGGAGTGATTCCTGCTTGTGCCACCTTCTTTGTATTCTCGGACTTCATGAAACCTGCCCTTAGACTGGCAGCTCTCATGGAGCAGCCCGTGAAATTTATCTGGACGCATGATGCTTTCCGTGTAGGAGAAGATGGACCTACCCACCAGCCAGTAGAGCAGGAGGCACAGGTCAGACTTCTGGAGCAGCTTGAGAATCATTCTCACCACTCCAGCTTCCTGGTACTTAGACCTGCAGACGGATATGAGACTTCTGTAGCCTGGAAGATGGCCATGGAGAATACCAAGACACCATCTGGCCTGATTCTCTCCAGACAAAACATAAAAGACCTGCCTGCTACTTCAGGGAACAGATATGAAGAAGCCCTTCAAGCTGAAAAAGGTGCTTACATAGTAGAAGATACTGAGGGCACTCCTGATCTGGTATTGGTAGCTAACGGTTCTGAAGTAGCTACTTTGGTAGCTGGTGCCGCCAAGCTTAGAGCAGAGAAAGGACTGAAAGTAAGAGTGGTTTCTGCTATTTCTGAAGGTAGATTCAGAGAGCAATCTGCTGACTATCAGGAGTCAGTTCTTCCTTTTAAAGTACCTACGCTGGGACTCACTGCAGGACTACCTGTAACCCTGCAAGGGCTGGTAGGACCATTTGGGAAGTCTATCGGTTTAGGAAGTTTTGGTTTCTCCGCCCCTTACACAGTGTTGGACGAGAAACTAGGCTATACTGCTGATAATGTATTCAATCAAGCAGTGTCTTATCTGGAAGCTTTCTCTGCCTAAGCAGATATAAGACAACATTTTTTCACTAAATTATGTAGAGACATAGGTACTATGTCTCTACATTCATATATGGGAATTCCTAGCTACCTTTTCATGAGAAAATACCTAAGCACATTTCTTAGTATCCTCATCCTTTCCCTTCTGAACGGATGTACCTCCTCAGGAGATGGTCTTTCTGCAGATGCCTCTTCAGCTGAAGAACAATTCACAAGAGAATTACCAGCTGCTCCTCCAGTAAATGCCCAGATAGCAGAACCTCCTTCTGATGAATATCTCTCCTATGCACCAGAGAATCTGGAAATTCCTGAAGGAATGGTCTTTGTACCAGGAGGAGTAACAGAAGTGGGAACCCTTGATGGCCTTCCCAGGGAACAACCTGTAAAACGACATGCGATCAAAGGCTTTTTCATGAATATTTCTCCCGTTACCGTAGCTCAATACAGGAAATTTATCAACGAGACGGGCTACCAAACACAGGCAGAGAAGTTTGGGGATTCCGGTACATTTGATTTAGAACAGCGCGTCTGGGTACTGACCAAGGGGGCGCATTGGGAGTACCCTCTGGGTGAAGGTCAGCCCAAGGCAGCAGACGACCATCCGGTAACCCAGGTTTCCTTTGCTGACGTACAGGCGTATTGTGAGTGGGCAGGTAAGCGACTCCCTACTGAGGCCGAGTGGGAGCATGCCGCCAGAAACAGTACTAACTCCAGAACTCAGTATAGTTGGGGAACTGAGATTAAGGAGAATGACATAATCAAGGCGAACTATTGGCAGGGGGTGTTCCCAGCAGTAAATACCGTAGAAGATGGCTACTTGTACACTTCTCCAGTAGGAGAATTTAACACCACAGAACTAGGGCTCCAGGATATGAGTGGCAATGTATGGGAGTGGTGCCAGGACTGGTACCTACCCTATGGAAGTGATCAACTGGCCTTTTCTCCTAATGAACAAAGCGAAAAAGTCATGCGTGGCGGCTCCTTCATGTGCCACCCAAGCTACTGCCATGGCTACCGCGTTTCCGGTAGATCTGGAACCACCCCAGAAACAGGCTTATTTCATTTAGGATTCAGACCTGTACAGGATATTGAAATTTGAATCTATTGTAGAGACACAACATTTTGTGTCTCTGCAGAAAAAACCTTTGCGGCTTGGCGTCTTTGCGTGAATTTCTTAACATAAATCAGCAGCTAATTCTCGCCTTTCCCTCCCTTCATTCACGATTTAACATACCTCAACAATTTAGCTTGGCTGAATTATCAGAAAGACAAGGATTTTACCCTCCTTTGTCTTATCTTTTTCCATGTAAAACCAGAGACCGCTAAATAGATTTCACTAACAGTTTTACACACGTAATTTTACATGATTAGTCCCTCTATGTTATCCGAAAAAGACCTTGCCCAAATAGCCTCATTGGGTGCCTCCATCGATACCATTCAACAACAGCTTACCAACTTCCAAAACGGCTTTCCTTTCATGGGAATCGCTAAAGCCGGTACCATTGGAGATGGCATTCTAAAACTAAGTGATGATCAAATAGCTGATTACGTTCAGCAGTTTGATGAGAAAAGTAAGGATAAGACCATTCTCAAGTTTGTACCTGCTTCAGGTGCTGCCAGTAGGATGTTCAAAGCCCTTTTTGCTTTCATGAACAGTTATGATGGTGGAGAAGAAGCGAAAGCCAGCCTGGAAGCTGATAAAGGTCCCAAGAGCATGCACGCTTTCTTTGAGAGAATCAGAGACTTTGCCTTTGCGAGTGATCTCGAAGGTACTATGGAGGGCACACTGGAAGAAGCCATTGAGAAAGACCAATTGGCGGAGATCATGGCTCACCTCCTTACAGACAAAGGACTTGGATATGGCCAGCTCCCAAAGGGGCTGCTACAATTCCACAGCTACGGAGAGTCTACCAGAACACCCTTTGAAGAACATCTGGTAGAAGGTGCTCATTACGCCAAAGACGGAGAAGGAAACGTTCATCTTCATTTTACGGTGTCTCCAGAGCACTACCCCAAGTTTCAGGGCCATTTAGATGAGGTAAAAGAACAGTATGAAAAAGAGTTCGGCGTTACCTATCATATTTCATTCTCCGAACAAAAGAAGTCTACAGATACCATTGCTGTAGACATGAAGAATGAGCCGTTCAGATTAGATGATGAAAGCATTCTATTCCGTCCGGGAGGACATGGAGCCCTTCTGGCAAACCTGAATGAGCAGGAAGCAGATGTGATGTTCATTAAGAACATTGACAACGTAGTGCCAGATCATCTGAAAGGAGAGACCTATAGATATAAGAAAGCCCTGGCAGGAGTCTTATTAGATTTCCAGGAGAAGATATTCGACTTCCTCAAGCAGGCAGAAACCCAATCAGCTTCAGATGAAGTATGGATCACAGCAGTAAGCCAGTTCCTCACCAATGATGTAGGCTTTGTGATGCCAGCCGAGTATACAGCCATGGGTCCTGAAGAAAAGACGGCTTATCTGATTAGCAAGCTAAATCGTCCTGTACGTGTATGCGGGATGGTGAAGAATGAAGGAGAGCCAGGTGGTGGTCCTTTCTGGGCAGAGAATGCTGATAGCTCTATCTCCCTTCAAATTGTGGAAAGTGCACAGATAGACAAGGATGATGAGGAGAAACAGGGCATCGTACAAACGGCTACCCACTTCAATCCGGTAGACCTTATTTGTGCTCCTAAAGATTTTCAGGGCAATAGCTTTGATTTGATGGAGTTCAGAGATCCGCAGACAGGTTTCATCGCTTATAAATCCAAGGATGGGAGAGACCTAAAGGCACAGGAATTACCTGGTCTTTGGAATGGTGCCATGGCTGACTGGAACACCATCTTTGTGGAAGTACCCATCATTACCTTCAATCCGGTAAAGACTGCCTTTGATCTCCTGAGAAAAGAACATCAGGGAGCGAAGGCGTAGATAAAATACTTACAGATTTATTAAGGGGTACGATTCATCGTGCCCCTATTCTTTTACGAGATCTATATTCTGATAAATATCATCTAATGACAGATCCAGATTAAGGCTCCTAAGAGAAATTTTATTTTCTGAATACCTTCTATAAATCCAGGCTTCATCTTGTTGATCTCTGGAGAATACCTCAAGGGAAT
>JBCBKZ010000286.1:0-6805 GCA_038520955.1 Bacteroidota bacterium
ATAATGGAAAATGCTTAAGCTACTGATTGGCTTACCCATTATTCAGACGGCGACCCTAGCAATTCACTCAGTACTTGCTCAAGCCTGTGTGAACGTAAGCCAGTCTCTACAATCTTTCCTTCCGGGTCTATCAGGACCGTGTATGGAATAGCCTGTACTGAATAGGTGAGGGCAGCCTCACTCTGGAAGTACTTGAGATCACTTACATGCTGCCAAACCAAACCGTCCTTCTCTATCGCTTTTTTCCAGGAGGCGCCGTCTCTATCTAAACTTACCCCCAGGATCTCAAATCCTTTGTCCTTGTACTTATTGTACACCTTAAGGACTTTGGGGTTTTCCATCCTGCAGGGTCTGCACCAGCTAGCCCAGAAGTCGATCAAGACATATTGGCCTCTGAGATCACTTAGCTTTTTGGTGTCGCCCTCTGGTGTGGGAAGCGCTATTTCCGGCGCCACAGCTCCAACTGTTCTGGACTTGACGGAGTTGATCTCCGTGAGCAGTAACTGCGTAAAGGAGGGGTTCCAACTACCGTACTGCTGAACATAGGCATTTCCAAAATGGCTGAATACATCTATGTCTACTTCTTTTAGCCCCATGACTGTACCTGAGAAAGCAGCTTTATGGGCAGCAGAATTAGCCGGGATTCTATCTAGTTGAGTAGAGATATATGTTTTGAGGGTATCTGAGATCAGTCCCAGTCTACCTAGTGTGGCAGCATACCTTCTAAACTCATCATGTAGTTGAGGGATAAGGTTATAGGCAGGATCACTCAAGTCAGCATATTGGAAAAACTCCCTGGCGAAGTAGGTGATCTCTGACTCATACCCTTTTGAACTGTGCTGAAAGCTGGTAAAGGTTTGTAAAGCCAATATCTTAGCCAGAAAAGGCTGAGTTTCTTTAACGGAATCGAGTAAAGCGAGTTTTTGGTTATCTATGGCTTTGATGCCCGCCTCAGCTTCCTCCATGCCTTCTTGTCTTTGGAGAGCCACCCGGTAAGCATTCACCTGCTGGTTAGACTGCCCCTGCAGCGCAATGGCTCTCTGAATGATCTTATTATAAGCGGTATTGATAGGAGAATTCCATATGATGGCAGTATTCAGAGATTTACATTCTCCTGTCAGGGTGATGGACTCTTCCTGATCCAGGAGAAGCATTCTGGTATTATTAGATTCCCCACCCCCCAGTAGGTAAAATCCTTTAGGGATATCCAGATCTGAAAATTCAAAAGAGAATATTCCTCCTTCAGATTTTAGGGGCGCAGTAGCCATGGGAAAGAGGATCCCTCCGTCAAGCCTGAATAGTCTGACAGAATCCAGGTTACAGCTAGTCAGGGTACCCCTTAACTGGTAGGCACTTTCCTGGGCATGTGAAAATGGAAGACAGAAAAGGACAAGAGCAGTTAAAAAGGAAATTCTCTGAATGAAACGGTACATATGTCTGGATTTTCAACTTAACGGACACCTAATTTAATCTGGGATCCTGAGGATAGTTTGAGATGATTTGATACTTATCTCCCATGCTTTTCAAGATATCCCGCCATAGTTCTTTGTGCGTCTCTCTGAAGATAAAATCTGGATTTTCCGGTGCTATGATCCATGATTTGCGTTCCAGCTCTTCTTCCAACTGTCCGGGAGACCATCCTGAGTAGCCGATGAAAAACAGTATGTCATCATTCTGCACCATCCCCATCTGAATAAGGCGAGAAAGCTCTTCAAAATTTCCGCCCCAGTAAAGGCCTTTATAGACTTCCCTACTTCCATTGATCTTATCGCCTAGTCTATGCACGTAATGAAGGGAATTTTGTTCAACAGGCCCACCCATAAATACAGGAGAATTTATGGTCCCCAGGTCTTCTACCACCTCACCTATCTTGACCTTAAGTTTTCTGTTAAGCACAAAACCGAGACTTCCCTGTTCTCCATGTTCTACCAACAGAACCACTGTCCGTTGAAAGTTGGAATCGGCCATGAATGGCTCAGATATTAGGTATCTTCCAGCTATGGGTTTATAAGAACTGGTAATCATGTAAGAATTAATTAGTAAACAGCCCTAGAATGTATACAGTAAGAATCAGTTTTTGCCTATTTATATGTACAACAAATAGTCGATAGTGTAGGGTATGCGCGAGAATTCTTTCAGGAAAAACTACAATTCTCAATATACAAAAAGCGTGCTGCTAATCTCTTGTTAACTCATTCTTTTAGTTACAAGTTCACTAAAACGTTGTGGCTCAACAGGACTAGATAATCCCATGTAGTACTCCCCCCTTGGCAGCTAGCTGATCAACTCTTTTAGTTACCCCCGGATCCTCCACTAGAGGAGGTGCATGATGGGGTTTTATTCGGGCGTCTATGATAAGGGGTCCTTTACATCCCCAGTGCTTATGTCTTACAAAACTGTTCACCCCATACATATCATGTGAGGGGTTTGAGCGAGTAAAGGTAGCCCAGAGAAAGTTATTCAAATGTCTGCCAATAAACCCTGCGTCATCTACGACTAGTATCAGCGGGAACTCTTGCAAGTCTTCCTGAGAAAGATGATCCGCCAATTTCTGGATTTCCCTCTCAGCTTTTTCCTGAGACTGAAATTCAGGACCCTGAATAGCTACTATACCAGGCAAGGCTATAGATACTTTAGCCCATCCTGAAGGGAGAGAAATATCCCCATTCCATTCTGTCCCTAATGACCGTTTTACTTTCCCCGCTGCAGCGATTACTACCTTAGACCCCTCATTCAACTTCTTGGAAGAATAATCCAGGGTGTCCATGGTAGTGCGGGTTTGGAAGTGGAGATCTCTTTCCCAGTCTACCCTTTCCAGTAAATGCTTTAAAAAGGCAGGAATGTCATGAATGTCCAGGTCCGGATTATCCTCCTTAGCTATGATCATAAGATACTTGGCCAAAGATGCCTGCCCAAAGCCCAGTACAGCATTAGCTATAGTGAGAATTTCCTGAGGACTTCTCTCCTTATAGGGGACATAGCGCTCACTCCCTATGGCTAGTAGTAGAGGGTGTACACCAGCGGCATCTACCGCATGCATAGCATGTAGACCCGGAATGGATACCGGCACCATGGGTTCTGTAACCTCATGAATCATTTCTCCAAAGGTGGTGTCTTCTTGTGGTGGTCTACCTACTACGGTAAAGGGCCATATGGCGTTCTTCCTATGATATACTGCCTCCACTTTCATCACAGGAAAAGGATGAGTCAGGCTATAGTATCCCAAGTGATCCCCAAAGGGTCCTTCAGGTTTAGTAGCCTTAGGGTCTATAGTCCCTACTATGCAGAAGTCAGCATCAGCAGAAAGAAGATGGCCATTTTTGCGCGTATACCTGAAAGATCTATTCCCGAAGAGTCCTGCAAACATAAGCTCTGATAAACCTTCGGGAAGAGGCATCACTGCGCTAAAGGTATGAGCGGGTGGGCCACCTACAAAAATGCTCACCTTCAAGGGTTCTCCTTTTTGAACTGCCTTGGAGTGGTGTACGCCTATCCCACGGTGGATCTGGTAATGCAAACCTATCTCCTCGTCTGGGATGTAATCATTCCCGGCCATCTGGATTCTATACATTCCCAGATTAGAGTTCATGACCCCTCCCTTCATAGGGTCTTCAGAATACACCTGTGGCAGGGTAACATAAGGGCCTCCATCCATAGGCCATGAGGTAACCTGAGGGAGTAGGCTCAGTTTAGTCTGAGCATGAAGGACAGGTTTTGTAAGGGAAGGTAAGGGGAGGGCTTTAACTGCCAGAAAGGGTGTTCCTACATAGGAAAGTGGATTAGCTAAAAACTGAGTCGGATCTGCTTTTAACGCCACGATCTTTTTGACTCTGGATAGCGTATCCCTGAAAATAAACCTACACCTGTCCATAGTCCCGAACAGGTTACAAACCGCCGGGAATGGACTCCCCTTTATATTCTCAAAGAGAACAGCTGGGCCTTGTTGCTCATACAGTCTCCGCTGAATTTCTGCTATTTCCAGATACGGATCTATCTCTTCCTTTACTCTGACCAGGTGCCCATTCTTTTCCAGGTCTTTTACACTTGCAGCTAAACTCGAATATCCCACTTATATATCTTTTATAAGGAAACCTATATATGAAGCATACTGTTTCCCAAATGTAGAAGATTTCTTCGTGTTGTTACGGATTGGTTGCTAACCCCGTACTGCTGATTGGTAACTGCCTCTTTTTCTATAAGGAGCATCAATCATCTAAAGCCAATCAGATCATGGATAGGAGAAAGTTCATCAAGGGAGCTGCTATAGGTTCTGTGGGAGGATTCCCCCTCACTTCCATGGCAAAGTCAGAACCTTCTATTAAGCCCCATCTTAAGGGTAATATTCGTCATAGCGTAGCCAGGTGGTGCTATGGGGATATCCCCCTGGAAGAGCTTCTACCTGCCATCAAAGACATGGGATTGGAAGCCATAGACTTGATCTTTCCTGAGGACTGGCCTATTCTCCAGAAGTATGGAATTCACTGTACTATGGTGAAAGGAGCTGCTATTAGCCATGCAGAGGGGTTTAATAATCCTGCCTACCACAAACAGCTGATCAAGAACTACAAAGAAATGATCCTAAAGATGGCGGATGCTGGGTACACAAATGTGATTTGCTATAGCGGAAACAGAAGAGGTATGAATGATTACGTAGGACTGGAAAACTGTGTACGAGGCTTATCAGAAATTATGCCTTTGGCAGAAGAGAAAGGTGTGGTGTTGCAAATGGAGCTATTTAACCAGATCAATCATCCTGATTATATGGCGGACAACAGTATTTGGGGAGTAGAGCTGTGCAGAAGATTGGGAAGTGAAAGCTTTAAGCTGCTTTATGATATCTACCATATGCAGATACAGGAAGGAGATATCATTAGAACCATACAAAATTACCATCAGTATTTTGGACACTACCACACCGGAGGGGTCCCTGGCAGACATGAAATAGATGATTCTCAGGAACTATTCTACCCCGCTATAATGAAGGCTATATTGGCAACGGGTTATGAAGGATACGTAGCACAGGAATTTCTCCCTGCCAGAGATCCGCTAACATCTTTGAAAGAAGCGATCATGATATGTGATGTTTGACTTAGGAAGAGTGGGTAGTTATCCTCCTTAGCATGCCAGATAAGTAGAAATGGGATTAATTTCTTTTCTCACCCGTATGGGCCTGCCCTATGCGACTCTTTATGATAGAACCCCAGGGATAACTGTATAATAGGCCAGATTATGGACAGGAGAAATTTTATTAAAGGAGCAGCCATAGGTTCTTTTGGTGTGTTTAACAGCTCCGCTATTGCAAACGACCAACAAGATATGTCTATGACCTTAAAGAATAATATTCGTCAAAGTGTGGCGAAGTGGTGTTTTGGGAAAATACCATTAGAAGAATTTCTTCCTGCTATCAAAGATATGGGAATACACGCCATAGATTTGATTGGACCAGCAGAGTGGCCTATTCTCCAAAATCATGAGGTCCACTGTGCCCTCTGTAATGGAGCGGAAATCAGCCTGGAAGAGGGGTTTAATAATCCCAAATTTCATGAGCAACTCATCAAGAGTTATACAGAAATGATTCCCAAGGTAGCTGACGCTGGCTATACTAACCTGATCTGCTTTAGTGGGAACAGAAATGGGATGAACGATTATGTAGGACTTGAAAATTGTGTAAAGGGGCTTGAGGCCATCTTGCCATTAGCAGAGAAAAATGGCGTAGTTCTCCAAATGGAGCTTTTCAATCAAATAAATCACCCAGATTATATGTGTGATAGCAGCATGTGGGGCGTGGAACTCTGTAGAAGATTGGAGAGTGACAGTTTTAAGTTGCTGTATGACATCTACCATATGCAGATACAGGAAGGGGATATCATCCGATCCATTCAGAATTACCACCCATACTTTGGGCATTACCACACTGCAGGTGTTCCCGGCAGGCACGAAATAGATGAAACCCAGGAAATCTACTATCCTGCTATCATGCGAGCCATAGTAGCTACAGGATATACAGGACATGTAGCCCAGGAATTCATTCCTACAAAAGAAGACCCACTTCAATCTCTGAAAGAAGCGGTTCTTATATGTGATGTCTAAATCGAAAAGACTTAAATATGCTAGATTCCGGCTATAAAATCTGAAAGCACACCTACCACCTCTGGCTTGATCATAGGGGTAAGGGCTATGCCTGCAACCGCACCCCATAGATGAGCGTCATGGTTTATGCCGTCATTGGCTTTGAAGGAAGCGATCAGACTGTAGCCCATATATGCTACTGCAAATAACCATCCTGGAATGGGAATAGAGAAGAAGAGTTGAAGTGTAAGACCTGGATCACAGATGATCACACTTAACACGAGTGTACTTATAGCGCCTGATGCACCCAGACTGGTATAGTTAGGTTCAGACCTATACTTGATCATGGTAGCCACGTCACTTAGTAACATACCTCCAAAGTACAGCAGGAAGAACTGCCAGTGTCCCAGTAAATTCTCCAAATAAAAGGCAAAGAAGTAGAAGGTAAGCATGTTACAAAACGCCTTTCTATGAGTTGGCAATGCTAAATTTTACCCTGAACTTGGAAGTAATAGAGAGAAATACTCTTATACCTGTTATCTTGTAATTCATGGTCTTAGAACAATTTACAACTGCCCCTGTAGCTTCCATTATTTTTATTCTCACCATTATTACCAGCCTCATTGCCTTTAGAAAAACAGAATGGATAGATGATTATGGACTAGTGCCATATGATGTACTAGCCTATAAGCAATACTATAGATTAATCACTAGCGGCTTTTTACATGGAAACTAT
>JBCBKZ010000287.1:0-6796 GCA_038520955.1 Bacteroidota bacterium
ATGAGGTATGCGCTTTCATGCTGTTACGCAAGTATATTATTGAAACCCTTGACTATTGAAAGTGGTTTTAAGGTGTCTGTCTTCGCTTCTATTGGAGTTCCCATTCACCCGTAAAATGAGTTCATTCTCAAAAGGCGTAGGATCCGTAATAGGACTGGTATAGAATAAGTAATAGATACTTCCTGATAGAGACTCAATCTCAGCCTGAATGTCCAGGAAAGCTTTCTCCAGCACTTCTATATTTTCTGCGAGGAAATAGCCCCCATTACTACTTAGTTCCTTTAGGGGTTCTTCTACGAGGTCACTACTCTGAAGAGCCGCTACAAATACACGCTTATTCCCTATGCTGTTTTTAGCCTGAGAAAGGGTCTGTGTTTGATTGGCATTATGCCTTCCATCCGTAAAGATGATCAGGCTACCATCGGAGATTTCCTGAACACTAAATACGTCTGACCACATCTCTGATACATTCAGGTCGATGATAGACCCATATAGATTCGTAGAATTCTCAAGACCATTCTCAGGAAGAGAATTAATGGCCTGCGTAAGGACCGTCTTACTAGTGGAAAAATCCTGAATGAGTTTTAACTGCTTATCAAAAGCATAAATAGCTATCTCCTGATTTGGGAGCTTCTGATTAATCAGAGAGTTACAGGCAGTTTTGATTTGCCCGACCAGTCCTTCCACAGATCTGGTGATGTCCAATAAGAGGACTGTTTTTACCGTATAGGGGATTTGACCGGGATCTATTCTGATATCTGCCTCAGAGTCCATGGAGAACCCATTCTCTAATACTTCAAAGTCATTTACTGAGAGACCACCTATTCCCTTGTTATCACAATCTCTTACCTGGTACAGGATCTGAACTTTCCGGGTCTTGGTGTCGACCCCTACATCAAAGGCTTCCATTCTGTAATAGTTGGAACAACTTGTAGGAAAGTCCTTATCATCACTACAGCCTATAGAGAATAGACTAACACATACTACTACGGATAAGTATCGTAGAAAATTCATAGTTACAATGATTAAAGTTTGGTAACAGTGCTCTATGGTCTCTAGAATAGATGTGGTGTAGTGCAAAATGTAAAGAACAAATTCAGGGCCAAAAAGAATTCCCTGTCATATCATACAGCAAAAAGATCAGCCAAATGGGCTGATCGTTGCATGAAACCATTCATTATCAGAGGTTTTCTATTCTGCAGTCTTTTGTCTATCTGCGTAATATAGGGGCCAGTTAACATCCTTCTCATGAGAACTTTCCATCAGAGCTGTTAGTTCAACCATCTTTTCAGGGAATTCTTCCGCCAGATTCTGCGTTTCTCCAGGATCTTTTTCCAAATCATACAGTTCCAGGACAGGCTCAGGGTCTTTACCTACATTTAAACGGACACCCTTCCATTTACCCTTCCGAACCGCCTGTTTACCTCCCTGCTCATGAAACTCCCAGTATAAGTGAGAATGAGTCTGCTGACCTTCTTCTTCCATGAGGGTAGGAACCAGAGAAAGTCCATCTATTTGATCAGGTGAACTTCCCCCTATCAGCTCAGCCATAGTAGGGAGGATATCCCAAAAGGCGGATATATGATCTGAGGTAGTCCCAGCGGAAATTTTTCCGGGCCAGTTGGCTATGAAGGGTACTCGGACTCCTCCCTCGTACAAGTCTCTTTTAACGCCTCTGTAAGGTCCATTACTGTCAAAAAAATCAGGGTCGGCTCCCCCTTCTTCATGTGGGCCATTATCACTGGTAAACATGATGAGGGTATTATCTCTAATCCCTAATGAGTCTAATAACTGTACTATCTGCCCTACATGGGTATCTACCGCACTTACCATGGCAGCAAAGGTGGATCTGGGTTTTTCTACGCCAGGGTAATACCCATCAGGCTGAGGACTTTCCTCAAATTTACCTTCATAAGCAGCCAGATTCTCCTCCGGGATCTGCAAGGCAGCGTGAGGCATGGTCATAGGAAGAAACAGGAAAAAAGGCTGGCGCTCAACTGAGGCATCTATCCTTCCCCTGGCTTTCAAATAATGGAGTACCTGGTCTTGAATCAGGTCTGCACTATGGACCTGCTGTTTGCCTTCTGCATTTTCTATGATACCTGCCTTCGTTTGATTTCTCCATAAGTAATCCGGATAGTAGGTATGTGCATGTCGTTGACAGTTATACCCAAAGAAGGTATCAAAGCCCTGCCTGTTCGGATCCCCTTCAGAGCCGGGAAAACCTAATCCCCATTTCCCAAAAGCGGCAGTGCTATATCCAGCCTCTCTAAACATCTCGGCCATGGTGTAAACTGAGTCTGCTATAGGGAATTGTCCTTCAGGTTTTATTTCTCTGTTTCCTCTCACCACAGCATGTCCCGTATGCTTTCCAGTCATGAGAACCGCTCGAGAAGGGGCACAGACTGTGCTTCCGGAATAATGCTGAGTGAAAAGCATTCCCTCTGCAGCCAGTTGGTCTATGTTAGGGGTAGCTATTAAGGTTTGCCCATATACACCCAGGTCTCCATATCCCAGGTCATCAGCAATAATGTAAATAATATTAGGTCTGCTCGCTTCTGTAGGTGATTCAATGGGTTCACAAGCAAAAAAGCAAACACAAAGAATAGGGATGATAAGCCAAACTTTCATGTGCCTGAGGGTTTAAGGTTTTAGTCGAAATACATAAATTCTCTTCAAAACTTCTACCTATGATTCTACCTAACAGAGAGCAACTGAATATCGGAATACTGGGATGTGGTCCCATTGCGCAGTTTGCTCACCTGGAATCTGTCCAAAAAGCGAAAAACGTACGGCTCTTTGCCATATGTGATGTAGCTGAAGACCTATTGAGCAAGATGGCAGGTATGTATCAGCCTACCCATACATTTACTGTCTATGAGGAGATGCTCAACATGAAAGAGCTAGATGCCGTCATCATAGCTACCTCTGATGCCTTTCACATTCCCGCAGCCAAATTAGCCCTGGAGGCAGGTAAGCATGTATTGGTGGAGAAACCTTTGGGAACCAGCTTATCTGAGGCCTTAGAGTTGGAACCTCTACTAGCGGATTCCGGCTTAGTCCTTCAGGTAGCCCACATGAAGCGATTTGATGAAGGGATCTCCTATGCCAGGAACTTTATACAGAAAGAAATAGGCGAAATTCTGGCCTTAAAGGCCTGGTATGCAGATTCTACTCACAGATACACAGCTACTAACGCACTCCAGCCACTTCCCATAAAATCTAAACAAGCCCGAAAACCTTCCACCAACCCCAAAGCAGATAAAGAAACCTACTACATGCTAGCTCATGGAAGCCACCTCTTGGATACGGCCCTTCATTTGGCCGGACCTATAGAAAGTGTGCAGGCCAGGTTGATTGAAAAGTTTGGGGCATACTGCTGGTTCATAGATACAGTTTTTGAGAATGGTGCTAATGGACACCTGGACCTAACGGTAGCCGTACGAATGGACTGGCATGAGGGCTTCCAAATTTATGGAGAACACGGTAGCGTCCTGGGAAAGACTTTCAATCCCTGGTATTATAAATCCTCTGAGGTCCAGTGTTTCTCGGAGAAAGAAGGCATCTACAAAAGTCCGCTAGGAGCTGACGGACATTTCTACAGGAGGCAAGTTGAAAGCTTCGCTGAGACCATTCTCACGGGCAGTTCCCAAACAGGCTGTAGCTGGGAGGAGGGGATACACTGTATGAAGGGCATGCAAGCCATAGCAAAATCTGTCAAAACGGGAAAACGCGTTTACCTTAAAGACGTCAAAACATGAACCAAAAGATTGGCTTATTCTCCAAAATATTCTCAGGAGAATCTACAGACGCTATCCTGGAAGAGGTAAGTACACACGGATTTCATCACCTCCACATCAACTGGGGAATCTTGGGTCATTCTCCCCTACCCGATTTTATTCCAGAGGAAGAAGTAGCCGCTTTACAGAAAAGCCTATCTGAGAAAAACATGAAGGTGGCTTCTCTTTCCTGCACCTATAACATGACCCACCCAGATGAGGATATACGAATAGCAGGAAGAAAAGGAGTGGAGGCAACAGCAAGAGTTGCCCATCTATTGGGGAACCCGCTACTTAGCCTTTGTACAGGTACACTGAACCCAAACGATAAATGGGCATACCATCCAGGCAATGATTCTCCAAAAGCATGGGAAGCATTCTGTGGAGAATTGGACATTCTCCTGGAATTAGCTGAGAGATATGATGTACGTCTGGGGATAGAGCCAGAATATGCCAATGTGATCTATCATACAGAAAAGGCAGTCAGACTACTTGCTGCCTATGAAGGTGCTCCTTTAAGAATTATTTTTGATCTGGCTAACCTTGTTCCCTCAGGTACATCTGATGAAGCCTCTGAAGTGATATACACTGATATTCTCATGCTGTTTCCTTACACAGAAATAGTTCACGTGAAGGATAGGACCTCAGACGGAATTCCCACTGTCCCAGGAAAGGGATTCCTTCCTCTAGCTGATTATGTGAAAAGATGGCAAGCACTTGACTTTCAAGGGACTTATATCTTTCACGGGTTTGAGAAAGAGGCATTATCTGACCTAAAAAAGTGGATCCCTAATCATTTCCAGCTCAAAAACTGAGGCATTCAAATTATTTTATTAAGTTCCCCCAAAGGAATGACTCAATGAAACGTATCTCTCACCTAATTTTTCTTCCCCTTACCCTCCTTATTGCCTGTCAATCTTCAGGTGATCAAACCCAAAAGAGCGCCAAAGATCTCTACATAGGCGAAATCCAGGTCCATGACCCAGCATTAGCTGGCATCATAGATACTACCGCAAACATCAGCATACTGGGTGAAGGCTTTACATGGAGTGAAGGTCCTGTCTGGGTCCCTGGTCAACAGAAGCTTCTCTTCTCAGATGTTCCTGAGAATATCATCTATTCGTGGGACTCCATTGCAGGGGTGGATACCTTCCTGACCCCTTCAGGATTTACGGGAGAAACGACCAACTCTACTGAACCAGGATCAAATGGATTAGCGCTGGATTTGGATGGGAGATTACTGCTATGCCAGCATGGGGACAGAAGAATCGCTCGCTGGGAAGGAAGTTGGGATAAGCCGGTAGCCAGTTATTCTACCGTAGCCGGCAGGTATGATGGAAACAGGTTTAACAGCCCTAATGACTTGGTAGTAGCTACTAATGGGAACATTTACTTTACGGATCCACCTTACGGCCTTAAAGATCAGGTGAATGATCCAGAGAAAGAAATCCCCTTTCAAGGCGTCTATCTCAAAAAACCGGATGGGGAACTCTTACTTCTTACTAAAGACCTCAGCAGACCAAATGGGGTAGCCCTATCTCCTGATGAGAAAACCCTATATGTAGCTAACTCTGATCCGGAGAGAGCCATTTGGATGGCGTATGATATCATGGAAGACGGGAGAGTAGAAAATGAACGCCTATTCTTCGATGCTACTCCCATGACTGAAACCCTAAGAGGTCTACCTGACGGTCTAAAAGTAGATCAGCAAGGGAATCTGTTTGCCACAGGCCCGGGAGGAGTATTGATCTTCAGTCCTGAGGGGACACACCTGGGCACCATATTCACTACACAGGCTACGGCCAACTGTTCCTTTGGGAAAGACGGACAGTCGTTATTTATGACGGCAGATATGTACCTACTGGAAGTACCCATCCTGACTACAGGAATGGGATTTTAGCAAAAAAATAGCCGGAACAATCATCTTTTGTTCCGGCATACATTTTTCTACTATAGTCTATTTACAATTTACATACCTACCAACTCTGTCTCAATAGCTGTGCTGTAGGTAATAATTCCTTCGGCCTTAATGAACTGGGCCACAAGGCTGTTTTTGGTCATTCTCACGCTCAGAAAGCTATTTTCTCCCTCTGTATACTTAGATTCATTCGTAGAACCTGTTTCCCGAACCATAGAGCCTGCTCCAGACACAAAGTGGTGAGTAAACTTACCATCTGCTTTTAAATGCTGAACATCATGCTCATGACCGCAGAAATAAGCATGTACTTGATACCTCTCAAAAATAGGTTCAAATGCATTGATCATATCTTCCTGGTCTCCATGTATACTTCCCGCAGAATACAGAGGGTGATGGCCCACGACAACTTTCCAGTCCGCCATGGACGACTCCAGTCTATCAGTTAACCACTCTAGCTGAGCTGATGAATCCTGCTCAGAGGCCTTGTAGAAGGTTGCATCTGTCTGATATTCTTTGATAAATGGACTGGTATCCAGGTACAAGACCTGTATACGGGTAGCATCCTGAAGAAGGATATTTCTCTCGAAATATCTGGCAGGCATATTCCAGCGGGGACTTTTTGCTGAATATTCTATCTGAGCCTCTGCGTTCAATACATAATCATGATTTCCAAGGACTGCATACCATGGGAGCTGTAGACTATCATGATAATAGACTTGTTCATAGGACTTGTTCCAGAGAGGATCATGGACATCTGTAACTCCATACTCATAAAAGTTATCGCCTGTGGAGACGATAAAATGAGGGTCTACCCCACTCGCCCACTCTGCCATACAATCAGCAGTTTCCTGCTGGCCATATCTCCCCTCTCTCCCCCAATCTCCAATGACAAAAAAACGAAGCTCATTTGCTTGAAGTTTTTGCATGTTACTCATTTTGTGTTTTTGACCTTTGGAATAAGGTGTGAATCAGTGATAAATAAAATCAGAAAGTACCCGAAAAGCGACAGGGAAAAGATTTGGTAATCAAAGCTTATTACTACGATAAAGTGGTAAGGGTGTTCTGCTTTTTCAGCATATTTTTAAAAATATGCTGAAAA
>JBCBKZ010000288.1:0-6795 GCA_038520955.1 Bacteroidota bacterium
GCATGAAGTCAAACTACCTATTTTTTCAAACTGGAATATTTTTACGCGAAATGTGAGCTTGATGCAAACGAAGCAAAGATCAAGAACGAACAAACCAAGGCCTTCCCACAAGCCATCCTCCCCGCGTTCGTTCACCCCTACGCTCTAATTTCATCGGCCTTCAGAAAAAGCGTTCTACATATAGAGCGTACAAAAAGTATATCGCCTTTCTAGAAAAAACTTTTTTTCTCACAATAACTTGAGTTTTGCTTAAGGAGCTTGCTTTAACCAGTGTTACGTCGCTTGCAGCGGGCCTTCATTTTGGCATACGCCCCAAAACGAAGCAAAAAGGCTTGGCCCCACCAATGCAATGCTGCAAGCCTCCCACGACCAATGGTGAGGCGGCCTACCCGCACTATTACTAGCCTTAAAAAGCTACTAAAACAAGGTGCGCAGATATATAAAGTACTTGTATTCAATGATTATTATCCAAAACCCACGTTAATAGAAAATAAGATGAGCCATGCTGAGTTTTCAGTATGGCTCATCTCTGATTTTATAAATATCTGTTACTTTCTATAATCCAATGCCGGTTTTCTGTCTCCCAAAAGGGGCTTGTAGGCAAAGTCAGCTCCACGTCTTTTGAGCAGTTCTTCCCTGGCTTCTTGTAGGGTTTCAGGACTCTGCATAAGCTGCATGGCCGTAAGGGTCATGGTCTTGGCAGCTACGGTCATCCCTTTCTGTCCTATGCTCATTCCTCCTGCTGCTATGGCCTGCCAGCTATGGGCAGAAGTACCCGGAACCCAGGTGGCAGCACGTAAGCCTGCGGTAGGAACCACCCAACTCACATCTCCCACATCTGTAGACCCTCCTCTTCCTTTCAGAATTACCTGGAAGGGGGCAACCTTGGCAGCATCTCCTAAATTGACCATTTCTGCATAAGGAAAAGAATTTACGATCTCCTTAGCAAACTCAGTCTCTTCCTCTGTGTACTCCACGCCCCCTACCTGCGTGAGTTTATCATGCATGATTTTAGAGAGGGTGACATTTGGGAGCACATTATAGATTCCGTGAATAACTTCGTACTCCATACGTGTGCCCGTACCCAAGGCAGCAGCCTCCGCACATTTGACCACTCGCTCAAAGTTGCTGGCGGCCAGCTTCATTTCGGGGTGGCGCACATAGTAGAATACCTCAGCAAAATCTGGAATGACATTAGGGGCTGAACCTCCCTCTGTGATCACATAGTGGATTCTGGATTCCATGGTTACGTGCTCCCTCAAGAGGTTTACCATGTAATTCATGGCTTCTACCCCATCCAAAGATGAACGTCCATTCCATGGAGCGGAGGCTGCATGAGCAGACATGCCATAGAAACGGAATTTGGCAGATTTATTGGCCAGGGAGGAGGAGGCGTTAGCGCCATTGCTATTGCCCGGATGCCAGTGGACTACTGCATCTACATCATCGAAGAGGCCTTCACGCACCATATACACTTTCCCAGCGCCTCCTTCTTCTGCAGGGGTGCCGTAGAACCTGACCGTGCCCTGAATATTCTCCGCTTCCATCCAGTTTTTCAACGCTATGGCGGCGGCAGAAGAAGCCGTCCCAAAGAGGTGGTGTCCACAGGCATGACCTGCGTTTACGTCTGTACGTTTCTCACGTGAAGGAGAGTTAGTCTGTGTGATACCGGGCAGGGCATCGTATTCTCCCAATATCCCTATGACAGGCGACCCTTCTCCAAAGCTGGCTGTAAAGGCAGTAGGAATTTCAGCTACTCCGGCTTCTATGGTGAAGCCTTCCTTTCTCAAGGTCTCTTGAAGAAGTTCCGAGCTTTTGTATTCCTGGTAGCCTACCTCTGCCAGGTCCCAGATCTGCTTGGCTATCCCAAAGTAAGCATCTGACTTGGCGTCCAGTTCAGCAAGCGCATTAGTTTCTGCTTTACTAAGTTGTGCCTGGAGTGTGGAAAAAAGCCCCAAGCAGCATAAAAGTATAAATGTAGTTGTTCTCATAAGTTGACGGTCATAGTAGTTATAGACTATAAATTACTAATTCTTGTAAAGACTTAGCTACTCTATATAAACTTGGCGGCTTCGCATGAATTATTCTCACACGAAGGCGCGAAGGCGCAAAGGAATAAATAATGTGAGTTTTGGTTAAGCCAATGCTAATTTCCAGTGCTACGTCGCCTTCCGCGGGACTCCATTTTGGCATTCGCCCCAAAATAGAGGAAAAACGCTTTGTCCCGCCAATGCAACTCTACAAGCCGCCCACGATCAGTGGCGTGACGGCCTCCCCACTAGATATTTCTCCCTTCAAGTAATTCTCTCATATAGATAAGTATTTGATTACCAATGAGCATTATCTGAAACTTACGTTAAATAGATATCATTCCGGAGCGACTGTAGGGCATGGGATGAAGGCTCAGCCGGAATCTTTACCTCTGAAGAGACCCTGGCTGACTCTGAGTCCATCCGCACCTAACCCACCGGAGTGATAAGAACTTTTTTAATTCTCAGAAGGCAAAGAACAGCAGATTGAAGGCTATCTGATGAAGGAGCCACATCCCTCCAATGAATAGGTAGGGCTTGAAATCTCTATTCTTTTTTCTGTCTAGCATGACCAAGCCCAGGAGGATGAGATAAATAATGGTGTATTGGAGATTTTGAGTCAGGCCCAAGGAAAGTCCCAGCAGAATAGGACCGATTCTTCCTATAGTCGGTCCCAGGAAAACAGTAGCAGCTCCTATCATAAAGCGCATGTGCTTAGGCGTCTTTTTCTTATTCAGGACGGCCAGGGTATAAAAGGTGACCAGTAAAATGCTGTCAGCCAGCGGAAAGTAAATTCCCTTAAAACCATGAGCAGCATATCCTTTTCCCATCTGACTGATGAAAGTCAGGATCAGTAAAGGGAAAATGAAGTAAGACCATTTCCCGATTCTTTTATGCCAAGCAAACTGCTTATTCTTGATAAGAATGGGCTGCGCAATGAGCATCCCTATCCAAATGGCGGCTACCAAAGCATGTAAATGCGTAAGGCGGGTAATGCCCTCCTCAAAGTTGGGGAACATGCCGAAATACGTTTTGTAGAAGGCGATAAATGTCAGCGGGATAAACAGGAGAAAAACATATCCCAGATTTTTGTAAGTGGTTTCCATAGCGATGTGTGCTTATGTGTATGGAATGCTTTTATTTAGTTCGATTTCCAATACTCAAAAAATATATCATTCCGGTGTGGCTGTAGGGTATGGATTGAAGCGTCAGCCGAAATCTCTCCTTCTGATGAGACCCCGGCTAACTCATAGTCCATCCGCACCTATCCCCCCGTGGTGATATTTATGGTGTTTCTTCTTCAAGAGTTTCATTCCCCTCATCAGGAGAACTTAAAAACGCTAGTACGTCTGCTACTGTCTTCTCAGGAATTTCTTCCATAGGGATATGGCCCATGTTTTCATAGAGGATAAGAGAGGCATCCGGGATCCGGGCCAGAAATTCTTCTGCCAGAGTATGAGAAACAAGAACATCCTGATCTCCCCAAATCAATAGGGTGGGAACCATGAGTGTAGTTAATGCTTCTACATTCCCTACTCTTTCTTCATTTAAACGGTAAATAAAGGCATCTCTATTTCCAGCTCTTCTACTAGCAGCATAGTATTTTTCATACATATCCTCTGTCAGCTTTTCCTGATCGAAATAGACGTCATTCAAGGTATTTCTGACCATAAAGCTGGTACCCACATTTTTCATCAACATGGCCATATTTTTTTGCTTACTCAGAGTAAATAAGAGAGAGCCTTTGCTGTCAGCCAGTGAGAATCCTGTAGGGGCAGATAAGATGAGTTTCCCAATTTCCTCCTGATGTTTCACGGCGTATTCCCAGGCTATCTGTCCTCCGAGGGAGTTTCCTGCCAGATGGAAGCTATCTATGGCCATTTCTTCTATAAACTTTTCCAGGAAATCTACATAGCCTTCCATGCTATAGTCCCCATCATTTGGAGGACCGGTCAGTCCAAATGACTGCACATCCATTCTGATTACCTCATAGCCATTGGCAGTAAGCGATTTAGTCCATCCATCCCAGGTTTGGAGGATAGCACCTGTTCCGTGGACTAGAACTATGGGGAAGCCGATTCCTTCTCTTTTATAGTGGACTTGTATGCCGTCTATTTCTACAAATTGGGATTGCTCATCAGCAAGGACGGCTTTAGCCTCTTCAAAAGTCAGGTCTCCTTCAGACAAAAAGAATCCAGCTATCAGGAGGACAACCAATAGGCCTCCTATCCATTTGAGTAATTTCATGCTATGGGTTTGTGTGGGTTGATAAGTCTAATATACCCACATTTTTTTAGACAGAGGTTGGAGCCTATGAAAGGCTGACTTGTCCTTTCTTAAATGCCTGCACCATGGACTGTAGTTGATACATATAACTCTCCAGCCATTCATAGGTGAGGGTTTCTTCTGTAATCTGTAGGTAAAAGTTTTCCATGGTCAGAACGAGCACCATTTGGGCCAGATAAGATTCATGTTCCAAGCCCAGGGCTTCTGCCCATATTTCTACGATGGATTCTACGGAAAGCTGATTGGTTTTCTCAAAGCATTTCTGAAAGGCAGGGACGTTTCTATGTACGCGCAACTGACGATTAAACAGCAGGTCCTCTTTGTGCTCCACCAGTATTTCCAGCAGATCCGGCACTACTCGCTGACAAGCCTTCTCCTTCTCAAAGAGGATGTCAACCTTCTTCATATGATATTCCAGAAGAAAGGAAGTATAGATTTCCAGATCAGCAAAATGATGGTAAAAGGAGGACTTACTCTTCCCTACGATTCTGGCCAGACGTTCTACCTTCAGTCCGTTAGGACCTTCTTGTGAGAATATGTCATATCCTGCCGTTAACCAGGGTTCTATCAATTTTTCCATTGTGGAGTGATTGAATTCTTTAGCTAATCATCAAAAAAAATGCTCTGCCGAGGAAGGTCCCTGAGGTTCTCGAAGGGACTTGTCGTTCCATTTACCTTTGCAGTTTCGAGAGCCTCAACGACCTTGTCGGGAACAGCTAGTCGCTCCCTCTCTCTCCCTAATATCAGGAAAAGGACTGACTTGTCCGCCTGAAGGGAAGTTTATTTGTACCCATGATAAGGAGCCAGAGACAAATCCCTATTTCTCCTACGGAAGCAGGGATACCTACTATCTCTGCAAACGTGGTTTCATAGAATCCTTTATAAAGAAAGCCTGCGAAGAAGGTAATCAGGTATCCCACACATCCCAGCATAAGGAGTATCCCGAAAAACCTGGGCAGGAAGCCTGACTGATACACCAGATAGCCAAATGGAAATAGCCATAATCCCCAGAAGACCTGAGAAAGGTTTATTCCATTATCAAAGGCCTGGATAGCATGCATGATCTGGAACTGTAGCTCTGCCTGACTGAGTTCAGCTACATAGACCCTGTCGCTGATCAAATTCAGCACTTCAAACTTGTTCAGAATATTCACAAAAGAAATAGGAATGCTTAGGAGCACCAGAATGACCATCAGTTGGGCAGCAAAGAGGTGAACCTGATGGAGAAGTTTATAGAGAGAAAGGGCTAGTCCTGTAAATGCGAGATAACTGACTATTCCGCAAATGATTCCGAGACGGAAGAGGAGCTCAGATTCTTGTAGAGCTGCTAAGGTTCCAGCCGGATCACTTTTTTCTATGAGGAGGGAAGGGATATACAGTAGGTTCAATATCCCCGATACGACAAGTATGAGGTAACAAAGCCCGGCTATTCTGGCCCTTTTATTTCTGTCTGACATGAGAAAGGCGTTGAAGGTTCATGATTGTCCCTAAAAGTACCTTTCCCATGCCAGAGAATTGCTTTCACATGTAGACGATTAGCGGTCACTTGTCTACTAACCAACGTTTTAAACGCTTTGGAGGTATTCACCCAGTCTTTCGAAGGTAGATCCCCAGCCATTGAAGAAGCCCATGTCTTCCTGCTGCTTGCAGTAAGCTTCCGTAGGATGGATCACATGAAAGCTGAAGTAGGTTTTTCCATCCACCTCTTTAAAAAGCATGTGCATCTCTACTCCCTCCGTCATAGGCTTAAAGTCTGCTGAAGTAACTATTTTCTCATGCTCTACGATTTCCGCATACACCCCTTCAGCTATGAACAGACTGCCATTGGGCATTTTCATGGAGTACCTCCATGTACCTCCTACTCTGAAGTCATGGGCCTCTACTTCTGTCTGCATGCCATTGGGTCCCCACCAGTTGGTTATGTGTGCTGGATCAGACCATGCGGCCCACACCAGTGTTAGGGGCGCGTCAAAGGTCCTTTCGATGGTGAGCGTTCGGTCTTTTGCTTCAGCTAAGTCATTCATTGTTTTCTAATTGTTGAGATTGTACTTGTTTTAGGTATGCTTCTAAAGAATCCAGTTTTTGCTCCCACAGCCTTTTGTGCTGGTTCACCCAGTCAGACACCATGCTGAGTTCTTCCGGAATGATCACACATACTCTCTCCCGCCCTCTGGGGACAGTTTTGAGTAGTCCACATTCCTTGAGAATCTTAATATGCTTGGAAACGGCAGGTCTGCTAATGTCGAATTGCTCCGCTATGGCATTCACCGTCAGGCTTTCTTTCGCCAGCATATCTATGATATCTCTTCTCACAGGATCTGCTATGGCCTGGAATACGTCTCTCCTCATTAGGTAACCGTTTGGTTACAAATATATGTGTAACTATTCGGTTACGCAAATGGATTTTGGGAAAATGAATGTAGAGATAGCATGGTTAGTTAATCTCCCTTTGTTTCCCACCATTCAAATGGTAGGCTCA
>JBCBKZ010000289.1:0-6789 GCA_038520955.1 Bacteroidota bacterium
GTTCTCCCACCAGTAAGAAGTTTATAATTACTGAGCAATTTGCTTCTGTAGGAATTCAAATTTTCACAATGTATAAACAAATCTTTTTGGAAAAAAATCTCCCTCTTTTCTGGGATTCAGCTGGTTTTCGTCTCTCTAATATTCTCCCAGTTATCACTCCCTCCGGTCTTTTCAGATCATATGATTCTCCAACAGGAGAGTAAAGTCAGGATATGGGGTAAGGCTGCACCTGATACTAAGGTTCTCCTTAAAGGGAGTTGGCCAAAGGGGAAATATACCGTAAAGTCTGACACGACGGGCAAGTGGGTGGCAACCTTTGATAGTCCCTCTGCTGGTGGGCCTTATCAACTTAACATCAAAAATGAAGATGAAGAGCTCCTCTTTCAGGACATTATGTTTGGAGAGGTGTGGCTATGTTCCGGCCAGTCTAATATGAACTGGTCCGTTAAAAAGACGGATTTTGCAGAAGAGGCTATTCCTCAGGCAAATTTCCCCCAGATCAGAATGTTTAAGGTTGAAAGAGCCATGGCTGATGCGCCTAGTAAAGAATTTAAGGGGCAATGGGAATTAACCACCCCTGAGACAGTGGGAGAATTTACCGCTGTGGGATATTACTACGCCCTGGAGCTCCATAAAAAATTAGGTGTGCCTGTGGGCATTATCCATAGCAGCTGGGGAGGAAGCTCCGTAGGTGCCTGGATCCCACCTTCCAGACTTGTCCAACTCACTGAGTTTACCAGTGATAGTTCTGAGTACCGCAGAATACGGACCAGAAAAAGAAACCAAACCAGTCCCTCCCTTCTGTTTAATGGGATGATCTATCCACTGGTCCCATTGGAAATTAAGGGGGTCTTATGGTACCAGGGAGAAGCCAATGTAGGCTACCCTGACCTTTACAAGAGGCTGTTTAAACTCATGGTTAGGAGTTGGCGGGAAACATGGAATATTGGCGATTTCCCTTTCTACTATGTCCAGATAGCTCCCTTTGACTATCCTAACAAGAAAGAATACGATGCCGCCCTCCTCAGGGAGGCACAGTGGGAAAGCCAAAAAATTAGAAACTCCAGTATGGTGGTTACCATGGACCTGGGAAACCCAAAAGACATTCATCCCCGAACCAAACTCCCGGTTGCGAAGAGGTTAGCCAACTTAGCACTTGGAGACACCTATAATCAACCTGGCTTGATGTATAATAGTCCTTCTTACATATTCAATAAAAAGGAGGGAGCGGCTATCAGGCTATATTTTGACCATACTTACGGAGCCTTAAAAAGCAAAGCTGAGACGCTAAGTGATTTTGAGATTGCAGGAGCAGATAAGGTCTTTAAGGCTGCTACAGCTATCATTGAAGGAGAAACTGTATTAGTGAGTCATCCGGATATAGCTGAGCCTAAAATGGTGCGCTATGCCTGGGATAATGGGGATACCTCTACCCTGCTGAATGCAGCAGGTTTACCCTCATCATCATTCAGAACACAGAAATAGTCGATAGTCTATCAAGAGGTTTGAGGTACTCCCTGTTCATGTTCCATAAGAAAGGGCAGTAGTACCATGCTCAGACTAACGGGCACCATGATGTAGTACACAAATGGCAAGGCGTTCAGATAGTAAAAAATACTCAGATAAAGCTTGAGAGAAAGCATCAGGAAAAGTGGCGTAGTCATCTTCCACTTTCCCTTTATAAAGACGAGTGCCATCACTACTACTGACAGTATACTCACAATGAGTTGGGTTCTTTGGATAGCGGTAAGGCGCTCGAGAACGTCTCCCGGCCAGTAATCAAAGAAAAAGATGCCCAGGCCAGTGCCCCATGTCAGAATGAGGGGCTTTCCACTTCCATGATACCATCCTTCAAAGGTCCAGGCTGTATTAGTAACGAGCTGATGATGGGCTAAGCCTTGAGAAATGATAGTAGGGTCAGGGAGAAGGAAAGGAATAACATACAGCAAGAGAACCCCCACACCAGCTAAGCCTGCTACCCAAATAGCCGGCTTTAAACCATCTCGCTTCCAGATTATCCACAACCATAGGGGCACCCAAAAAACTACCGAGTAACGGGAAAGCAGACAGAACATCAAGCCCATAGCCCTTACCACTACGGATTTAGAACTCAGGCTCAGACAGAGGAACATATAATAGGCCATGATCAGCGGCTCTATGGTATGCCCAAAAATGGTATCCATATGGGTCATCATGTTCCAGTACAGTAGTGCAGGTAAGCTGATACATACCACCTTCCACACAAAATGGATATCCAACCTACTGATCCTATACGCTAACCAAAGACTCACTCCAGCATAAAGGCTAAATGGGAGCCATCTGTGATCAATATCTAAGGTTTCTGTTATGATAAAGGGGCCCCAATGCAGCGGCATATAGGGAGAAAACATCTCATACCCAAACTCTGTGATCTTCTGGTAGGGCGTTACTCCCTCCACAAAGAAGCGTCTTAGCATTACGTCTATCTGGGGGATGATATCAGACTGAGTCACCTCTATGGGATACTTCAGGTAGATGGCCTGAAGGCCTGGGATTAACGAACCCAAAAATAATGCACAAAGTCCTATCAGTCCTGCTGATGCATAAATAGAAGAGGGTCCCTTAGTACTATCTCTTCCAGAGACATGCATGAAAGGAAGGATACAGATACATAAAGAAATCAACAGAAGCCATACAGGATTCATTATCCCCTTCCAGGAAGGCGTTCTCCAAAAGCTAATGAGCCCCAACTCAAGTACAAAGAGGAGCAAATATCCCAGTCTGATAAAATTTGAGCGGTTATTACGCATGATTGTGGGCTAAATTTAGCCAATTTCCTATCTTATCCACGGAAAAGTATCAGAAGACTATTCGGCTATATGCAAGCATACCTTAGGCTGATGAGGCCTTACCAGTATATCAAGAACACTTTCATTTTTCTTCCAGCTTTTTTTGCCATAAGAATCATGGAAACAGCCATTCTATGGAAAACCCTGGGCATCTTCGTGGCCTTTTCCCTAATGGCTAGTGCCGTCTATATTCTGAATGATGCCCGGGATGCCGAAGAGGACAAACTCCATCCCGAAAAAAAGCTGAGACCCATTGCCTCCGGGAAAGTTTCCCTCTCCTCCGCTTATGCCCTCATGGTAGGCCTGATACTGACAAGTGTGGTGATGCTTTTTTTTCTGGATAAACAGGCCTTAATCTACACGGGGATTTATTTCTTCATGAATGTCCTATATACATTCAAGTTGAAGCAGATCCCGGTATTGGACCTTTTCATCATAGCCATGGGCTTTGAAATAAGAATCCTGCTGGGAGGTGAGGCAGGGGATATTCCCCTTTCTATGTGGATCATCATCATTACCTACCTGCTAGCCTTATTCCTAGGTCTGGCCAAAAGAAGAGATGATGTATTGCTGGCAGCTCAAGGAAATAAAGTGAGGAAGTCTATTAGAGGCTATAACCTGGAATTTATCAATGGAGGCATGATGATTATGGCTTCTGTCCTGATCGTAGCTTATATCTCTTATACGGTCTCCCGGGAAGTTCAACTGAAGTTTGACAGTGAGTATCTCTACATCACGGTGCTTTTTGTGATCATGGGCATCTTCCGCTATATGCAGATCACCTTTGTGGAGAAACGAAGTGGAAATCCTTCTAAAATACTCCTCACAGACCCTTTCCTTCAGATCACCATTTTGTGTTGGGTCATTACTTTCATCATTCTCATTTACTGAGAATCCGGGAAGTAAAAGTTGTTCATCATCACAGTATGGTCCTTATGATCATAGTAGATATCCGTATCCAGTCGTCTCAGCATAAGGTTGTCCACGGTAAAGTTCTCTGCTTCTGAGAAGGTGTAAAGACGTATCAGGTTACCTGGTTTCTGAAGCATGGTTTCAAAATGCCCCCTCACCCATCCGTCCTGGATATGGGGGACAAATTTTAACTCCAAAGGCTTCTGATCCACCATCAGTTCCTTATCAAACTGCTCATAAATTATGGCGGGTAAGTAGTCTGAATTTTGATCTACTTTGATCCAAAAAGAGATTTCAATAGGTACCTCTATGGTATCAGACTCAAAGTTATTTTCTAAGAAAGTGAGACGTTCCTGATGGGAGAATAAGGCTTCTCCTCCTAGGGGATATGGTTGATCACCATAGGTATCAAAGTGATAGGGTTGAGAATTTGGGCCATTAATTTTACCTATTCCAAGTGAATCCCTTTCTGCAAGGTATTTTATCATCTCAGGCTTACCATCTCCCTTGAGTTTTTGTAAATCCAGGCTGGCAAAATGCATTCCTCCTACTGTGGTGATGCTATCAGAGAATTTGATCAGTCTCCTTTCATTCTCCGAAAAATCTTCAAAGGCATACATCAGTAGAACCGGCTTGTCATTAGGTAAGTCGTTTAGATATTCTTTCCCTATAAAGGGATCAGCCATAAGCTGAATAATCTTTTGAGAAGGGGTAAGGGGTGCCCTGGCTACAAGTGTATTAATCATCGGTAGCCCGGTTTGCCATGCCAATGCCATAGACAGACGGGTGGAATGGTAGGTAGTCAGGCTGAATTTCTCCGTCCCAAAGTGGTAAAAGGGAAGCGCTAGAATGGCCTGATAATCGGAAATCTCATGTCCTTGTTCTGAAAGGATCTGTGTAAAGTCTGTTTGCCATTCAGGGAAGACAAATGGAATGGAGTTACTCTTGATATGATCTGTTTTCAGCTTTAATGGGAGCTCACTTTCCAGGGACCACAACCCACATCCTAGTAGAATAAGTCCTATTCCAGGCGCAAACTTCAGGTAAGGATGGTTAATGGCTAGACGCCATTTTCTGTAGCCTCCATACATAAGAAAGGCTACCAGAGTGGTGAATACGTAAAAGAAAGGCCATGTGAGCCTACCTTGAGAGCGGAACTGACGTATGAAAGCCAGCGAATCCAGCAAGTCAGGAAACCACTTGAAGGGAATTCCCATTGTCCAGATGAGCAATAGCGTAGCAGCCCAGATGGATGTTCTCAAACTTTCTGGTAAAACAGGGATAAAGATCTGACGAAAACGCCTCTGATAGGCCTTGCTCAGCATTCTCAATACAATGCCTATCAAAGCAGCAAATCCCGTAAAACCTACATAGGCTACCCCTTCCCAGATGGTCCAAATGTTCCATTCTTCAGGCTTGATCCTAAAGAGACTATCCCAAAAGCTGTACATGGGTTCATGAGCAGAGAAGAAAATCTGACTAAAGCTGCTGGTAAACAACAGGAAGCCATAAGGGTACTTCACAAAATCACTGGCTCCGCTAAAGGTAAAAAACTCTATTCCCTTTAAGCTAAGGATAGGCAGTACGCCTAATAGCAGATTTAGCAGGTAGAATCGATATTGGGATTTCTTCCCCCATCCAAACTGGAAAAAGTGAACCAGGGTGTAGGCATACAAAAAGCCTCCTCCTATTAATCCGTAATAGGGATGGATCAGCGTAAATGCCAATACCCCCAGGAAGAAAGTCAGGCGCTTCCAAATAAGCTTTTCTTGATCATAAATCTGGAGAATAAAGTACCAGATCATGGGTACGTAGCAGACATAAGACAGTGTCAGGTGTCCGGTTAGTCTTTCTATTTGGGGAGAAAGAAATGTCAGTATCCAACTGATTAGCACCGCATACTCAGGTGGAAGTAGGCTCCTTCTCAGGATGAGGTAGAGAAAAATGGCACAAGGGAAGAAGGCCAGAATGATGGAGAGATTGATGATAGCAGGTGTATGGGCTGAGATGTCTACCAGCTTATGAGAAATCCCTCTTAGGATGAGAGAAAACAAAGGGTTTACATCATCATAAAAAAGGTGGTTCCCATAAGGATAGCTAAATCCAGTATGAGTCATGCCTTCTGGCACATACTTAACAAAGTAGGAGGAGGAAAAGATGATATTCATTCCATCCCCACCAGTGGCAAACAGATACTGACTCGGATGATATAAGGCAGGTCCAAACCAGGTATGAAGCGTAAAGAAAACGAGTACCATCAAGCCGCTAAGCCATAGGTACTCATATATTTTATCGGAAAGAGGAATGTATCTCTGTAAGCCGGATATCATAAAAAGGATTTTCAACAAAGAGGATTTCCCCTCTTCCAGAAGCTTTTCTCAAAATATTAGGGAATATCTGAAAATAATCCTTCTGCTGAAACTTCTCCCCCTTTTTAAGACATCCCTACTACAATAGCTATGATTCCTACGATCACACAGTAAATACTGAAATAATGAAGCTTCCCTCTCTTCACGATCTTAAGCATGGCCGTACAGGCGAACAATCCTGAAAGGAAAGAAGCCAGAAAGCCCGCGATAGAAATATCAACAGGCAGAGACCACAAAGTAGGGTCTTCGATGATATCTTTGCCATCCAGTAATGCCTGTCCGAAAATAGGGATAAGCACCATCAGAAAGGAAAACTTGGCTGCCTGCTCTTTATCTATTCCCATAAGTAAAGAAGTGGCAATGGTAGAACCTGAACGAGAGATTCCGGGCATGATGGCACACATCTGTGCCAGGCCTATGATGAATGCATGCCCCGTTTTGATCACCTTGGTTTCTTTTGGTTTCACCTGGGTGGTGAGAAACAGTAAAGCAGCCGTAACTAATAGCATAGCCCCTACCAATACGATATTTCCGCTAAACAAAGCTTCCACATGATCTTTGAAAATCAAGCCCACAATGGCTACCGGAACGGCAGAAATCAGCAGATTTATCACGTAACGAGTGGAAAAATTATACTCAAACTTAAAGAGTCCCTGGAAAATCTTAGCTATGTCTTTATG
>JBCBKZ010000028.1:0-15999 GCA_038520955.1 Bacteroidota bacterium
CCAGTAAGGATGTGTACACATCCTTACTGGCCTCATTCTCGCAAATGAATAATGGAGCATACGACCACATCCATAGTCTGCTCATTGTCAAACAGAATAAGCTGGTACTGGAAGAATACTTTCATGGGTACCAAAGAGAAGATCTCAAAGACATCAGGTCTGCCTTCAAATCTATCAGCGCCATGCTTGTGGGCAAGGCAGTAGATGAGGGTTACTTATCAGGGGTAACTGTTCCCCTATTAGACTTTTATCCTTCCTATGATACCATTCAAGGCACTGCCAAAAGACTCATTACTGTTGGCCATGCCCTAACTATGACAACAGGTATAGAACTTGAAGATGAAGATGAGATGCAATGGAATCATCCAGACTGGGTGGGGTATAAACTAAGTCTTCCCATGGTAGCCATGCCGGGTGAAGCGTACACCTATTCCTCTGGAGGGATGAACCTGCTAAGTGGCGTAATATCCCACTCCACCCAAGAGTATCTCCCCCACTATCTTTATAGCGGTCTTCTACTTCCTATGGGCATTGAAGATTTTCAAATGCTGACCTCTCCCTATGGCAGAGGTTACTTGGCCGGGAATGTATTTCTTCGTCCCGTTGATTTTATAAAGTTTGGGGTTTTGGTTCTCAATGAAGGAGAATGGAATGGGAAGCAGGTACTATCAAAGTCATGGATAGCAGAAATGACCAGTCCTAAGGTTAGCATTGCTTATCCTAAGGATTCAGACTATGGCTATCTCTGGAGGATTCTTCAAAGAGAAATTCAAGGGAAAAAGTATGAGACCATAGAAGCATGGGGAAATGGAGGTCAGTTCCTTATTGTCATTCCAGAACTAGAGATGTGTATCTCATTCACTGGTGGGAACTATAATCTGTTTCCACAAATGGAAAAGGGGCCTTTTGAGATTTTAGAGAAATACATCTTTCCGTCATTACAACTGTGATTCCCCACCATTCAAATGGTGGGCTCATCAAAACCAGATGTTGCCCTGTTTGCTGTTTGCTACAAGGGCGAATGAATTCGCCTCTACATTTCAGCTCCATAGGAGCCAAACCTCATTAACACTCCCCCCTACCCTTGCAACATAGGGTGATCCTCCACCGTCAGTAGCTGCTTTCTACCAGGCCCGGTGGATACAAATGTGATGGGTACACCAAGTTGTTCTTCCAGATAGGAAATGTAGGTGGCCAGCTCTGAAGGAAACTTCTGTACATGATCACATGACTGTAGGTCATCATCCCATGAAGGGAAGCTCTTATACTGAGGTTCTACTTCCGCTTCCATATCAAATGGAATCACGTCGGTCTCAGTCCCATCAGCCAGTTTATAGGAATAAGCAACTTTTATCTCATCTACTTCGGCCAGGATGTCTACCTTGGTCATGATGAGGTCGGTTACCCCATTCAGCTCTATGGCGTATTTGAGGAGGGGTATATCCAGCCAGCCACATCTACGTGGCCTACCTGTGGTAGCCCCAAATTCGCTACCGGCTTTTCTGAGTTGCTCTCCCGTATCATCATGTAGCTCAGTAGGGAAAGGTCCACTTCCTACGCGGGTGCAATAAGCCTTGAAGATGCCATACACACGTTGGATGGTGGTGGGCGCTACACCCATGCCTATACAAGCACCTGCCGTACAGGTATTTGAGCTGGTTACAAAGGGATAACTCCCAAATTCTATATCCAACAATGTGCCCTGAGCACCTTCAGCCAGTACTTTTTTGCCTTCTTTCAGCGCAGACTGAACCATGTGGGTAGTATTGGTAATCTTCAAACTGGAAAGAAACTCTATAGCTTCAAAGAAGTCGGCTTCCTGAGAAGCCAGGTCATATTCGAAGTTATAGTAGTCGTCCAGCATATGCTGGTGCTTCCTGGATAGCTGGGTGTACTTCTCCTTGAAGTTTCTTCCTAGTACATCCCCTACCCTCAGGCCATTTCTACCCGTCTTATCCATATAAGTAGGACCTATTCCTCTTAGGGTAGAACCTATCTTGTTAGCACCTTTAGCAGCTTCTGAAGCCGCATCCAGCAACTTATGTGAAGGTAGTATGAGATGTGCTCTGTCAGAGATGTAGAGTTTTTCCCTTACCCCATCATAGTTAGCCTCCAGGTTGAGGATTTCCTTTCTCAGGGTTACCGGATCTATCACTACTCCATTGCCAATGATGCATTGGGTATTCTCCCTGAAAATCCCTGAGGGGATAAGGTGTAAAACGTATTTCTTCCCATCAAACACGATGGTATGACCTGCATTAGGACCGCCCTGGAAACGGGCTATAATGTCATAAGTCGGGGTGAAAGCATCAACAATTTTTCCTTTCCCTTCATCTCCCCACTGAAGGCCTAACAATACGTCTACAGCTGACATGATATCTGTTTAAAAGTAAGCAGCGAATATAGTAAATGCTGATGGATAAATGACTGGTTTTATTGAGGATAATTTATTGGTAACCAAAGCTTATTCCAGTACAACACTATTTACCTTCCCTATAGTTCAGGAAAGGAGAACATCCTCTCTTTCAAGAGAATAAATAGATCGAAAGGCAGAATGTAGGCTGAATTACAGTTATGAGCCAGATCACTTCACAAAAGCACCCAGGGCCTCTTCTGTAGAAGCATGGATATCAAAGATGGTGTTGAGTTTGGTGATCAACAAAAGGTTCTTAATGTAGGAAGAAGGATTAGCCAGCATGAGCTCGCCTCCTTTTTTGCGTGCCTTGGTCAATAGGGTGATTAACACCCCAAGGCCGCTACTATTGATATGCTGTAGGTCTGATAGATCTATCACAAAATGCTCATAACCCAGTTCCAGTTTTTCACTGAAAGACTCCGTCATCGCGATGCCGTCTGCTTCTCCTATCAGATTTCCACTCAGGCTGTAAACGCCTATTTTATTCTTATCAGAAAACGAAAATTCCATGTAAATAACGCTAAGTCAGAAAACTAAACAACGTACAAATCCAAGTCATCGTATTACTTCTTCCCCTCACAGTCTCTATTACCGCAAACCCCGTAAAGGGTAAATGAATGATGACTGATATTAAAATCCATTATTTCTCCTATGGTCTTTTGTATTTCTCCAAGTCTGGGGTCACAAAATTCCATTACCTTCCCACAGTGTGAGCAAATGACATGATCATGTTGCTTATATCCATAGGATTTCTCATACAGGGCCTGGTTGGTCCCAAACTGATGCCTTTTAACCAGATCACATTCTACCAATAAGTCAAGGGTGTTATAGACCGTTGCCCTACTGACCCGGTAGTTCTTGTTTTTCATGTGAATGTAGAGAGATTCTACATCAAAGTGATCTGACCTGGAATAGATCTCCTCCAGAATAGCAAAACGTTCCGGTGTTTTCCGTTGCCCTTTTCTATCCAGATACTTTGAAAAAATATCTTTTACCTCCTCTATTCTCTCCTGCTGCTTAATAGGTGGTAAATCCGGCATATGATTAATTCTGCTTTGAAAATTCTAACTGACCCACTTGGTAACCTTCCCTTAAACATACGAAAATATTAGAGGAAGGTCGGTCAGATTCCAGACTATCTTTTTTTCGATTTCCTTCTGGCAGATCTGTTTCTCCCGCTTGTATCCGCAAGGGTTCTTTGAATACCCCAGTAAGCAAAGTAGATACCGCCGGCCAAAAGTGCTGCTACAAGTACGCCTGTGATTACGTTTTCCATAACTCAATCATTTTTGTAGTAGTAAGCCCCAGGACATTTTTCCACAGGGTAATATATAATCTACAAAAAATCAGGCATTTGTTCCAGTCAAAAAAGGCAAGAGGCTGCCTTAAGGGCAGCCTCTGTGCTATATGTCAATTCATATATTACATCATGCCACCCATTCCTGGATGTCCGTGTGCATGTCCATGGTCAGCTTCTGGCTCTGGCTCATCAGAGATCACACACTCTGTAGTCAGAAGTAATCCCGCGATAGAAGCAGCATTCTCCAGGGCTGAACGAGTTACTTTAGTAGGATCTATGATACCGGAAGCAAAGAAGTTCTCGTACTCTTCATTTCTGGCATTGAACCCGTAATCGAGTGTATCGTCTTCCAGTACTTTGTTCAGGATTACCCCTGCTTCCAGTCCTGCATTCTCTACGATCATTCTCAATGGCTCCTCCAGGGCACGCTTAACAATAGCTACCCCGATTCCAGTATCTCCTTTCAGAAGAGTATCGTTGATGCCACCTCTTCCAGGCTCGATAGACTTCACTGTACGTAGTAAAGCTACCCCACCACCAGGAATGATACCTTCTTCTACAGCCGCTTTAGTGGCGTGTAGCGCATCATCAACACGGTCTTTCTTCTCTTTCATTTCTACTTCAGTAGCAGCACCTACATAGATAACTGCAACTCCACCAGAAAGCTTGGCTAAACGCTCCTGTAGCTTCTCACGGTCGTAGTCAGAAGTAGTGTTCTCGATCTGAGTTTTGATCTGGCTTACACGAGCCTTGATGTTGTCAGCTGCCCCAGCACCTTCTACCACAGTGGTGTTATCCTTGTCGATAGAAACTTTTCTGGCAGTACCCAGCATATCAAGGGTAGTGTTCTCCAGTTTGAATCCACGCTCTTCAGAAATTACTGTTCCTCCAGTCAGGATAGCAATGTCTTCCAGCATAGCTTTTCTTCTGTCTCCGAATCCAGGAGCCTTAACAGCTGCTACTTTCAGAGATCCACGGATTTTGTTTACTACTAAAGTAGCAAGTGCTTCTCCGTCTACATCTTCAGCGATGATCAATAATGGCTTTCCTGTTTGTACAGTCTGCTCAAGTACAGGAAGAAGGTCTTTCATCTGAGAGATCTTCTTGTCAAACAGAAGGATGTATGGATCATCCAGTTCAGTTTCCATTTTGTCAGCATTGGTAACAAAGTATGGAGACAGGTACCCGCGGTCAAACTGCATACCTTCCACTACCTCCAGGTAAGTTTCCAGTCCTTTAGCTTCTTCCACAGTGATTACGCCGTCTTTTCCTACTTTCTCCATAGCGTCAGCTATGAATGTACCGATCTCTACGTCATTATTTGAAGAAATGGTAGCTACCTGGGCAATCTCCTTAGAACCGGAAATCTCTTTAGAGAAAGACTTAAGCTTCTCTACTACTACCTTAGTAGCTTCTTCGATTCCTTTTTTCAGCTCCATTGGGTTAGCACCTGCAGTAACGTTCTTCAATCCTTCACGGATCATAGCTTGTGCAAGTACAGTAGCTGTAGTAGTTCCATCTCCAGCTATGTCAGCTGTTTTAGAAGCCACTTCTTTTACCATTTGAGCACCCATGTTTTCTACAGGGTCTTTCAGCTCAATTTCTTTCGCAACGGTAACACCATCTTTTGTGATGTTAGGTGCACCAAATTTCTTATCGATAACAACATTGCGTCCTTTAGGCCCCAGGGTAACTTTCACTGCATTGGCAAGTGCATCTACCCCTCTTTTTAGTTTATCTCTGGCCTCTACTCTAAATTCTATGTTCTTCGCCATGTCTGTTTGGAGAATTTTAGGATGATGAAAATTTTAAAAAGAATGTCTAAAGAATGAATTACACAATAGCAAGGATGTCAGATTCTCTCATGATGAGGTAATCAGTTCCTTCGAGGCTAATCTCAGTTCCTGAGTACTTACCGTATAATACTGTGTCTCCTTCTTTTACAGTGGTAGGTTCGTCTTTTTTACCGGGTCCTACTGCTACAACTGGTCCGCGCTGAGGCTTCTCTTTTGCTGTATCAGGAATGATGATACCGGAAGCAGTTTTGTCCTCAGCAGGAGCTGGCTCTACCAGCACGCGATCAGCTAAAGGTTTAATGTTTAGTGCCATATTTTTGTACGTGTTGTTTAAACTTAATTTGTATAGGTTTCAACACTGCACGTATTTCGAAAAGTATGCCAAGGGTCATTAGTCTGACATTTGAGCATAATGTGTAAAATATGGCAGGGAATGATTGTCAAAATGGCACTTTAAGCATTCATTCCTCCTTTCAAAGCTGACACTAACTCAGCCTCTTTCAAGGTCTTTTGTTCACCGCTATCCATATTTTTTAGCTGGAGAATGTCCTGAGTAGCTTCTTCCTCCCCCACCATAATGGTAAATGGAATCTTCTTTTTGTTCGCGTAGGAGAACTGTTTCTTCAATTTAGCTGCATCTGCATACAGTTCTGCGGATATGTCAGCTGACCTTAAGGTATTGACTATGGATAAGTTCTGAGAAAGGTATTCCGCCCCAAAATTGATGAGAAGTACCTGTGTACTGGAGGAAGGTAGAGACTCAAAGAGGGAAAGTTCCGCCATAACGTCATAGATCCTGTCAGCCCCGAAAGAAATCCCCACACCAGATAATCCTTCTCTTCCGAATACACCTGTCAGATCGTCATATCTCCCTCCACTAGCGATACTGCCTATCTTCACTTCATTAGATTGCACCTCAAATATGGTCCCTGTATAGTAGTTCAGTCCCCTGGCTAAGGTAGGACTAAAGCTTACTTCTCCTTTCCATGTGGGGAAAGACGCATACATACTCAGAACCTCCTTTAGCTCCTGCAAGCCTTTCATCCCTACTTCAGTCTCTCCAAATCTGCTTTCCAGAAAGGCGATTCTCTCTTCATTAGTGCCTTCAACCGTGATTAGTTCAAACAGCTTTTCAGCAGATTCAGCGGGTACTCCTCTATTAGCTAGTTCCGTCTGCACACCTTCTTTCCCAATTTTATCCAGCTTGTCTATGGCCACACAGATATCCATAAACTTGTCAGCCTGCCCTATTACTTCCGCAAAGCCGTTGAGAATCTTTCTGTTGCTGATCTGGATAGTGAAAGATGTTAGCCCCAGTTTACTTAGGACCTCATCATATATGGCCAAAAACTCTGCTTCAAAAAGTAGGCTATCTGACCCTACCACATCTGCATCACATTGGAAAAATTCTCTGTAACGTCCTTTTTGGCTTCTTTCTGCCCGCCATACCGGCTGAATCTGATACCTCCTGAAAGGGAATGTCAGTTCATTCTGGTTCATCACCACAAATCTGGCAAAGGGAACTGTGAGGTCATACCTTAGACCCTTCTCCGTAAGTAGAGGCGTAAGATGCTTTTCTCCTTTCTCCAGGTCTTCTGCTTCTACTATTCTCTTTCCTCTTTTAGAAAGGTAATCTCCGGAGTTTAGCAGCTTATAGATCAGCTTATCTCCTTCCTCTCCATATTTCCCTAGCAGAACTGAGAGTTTCTCCATAGCGGGGGTTTCTATAGGAGAATACCCATATTTCTGAAATACTTTCTCAATGGTACTGAAAATGTACTTCCTTCTCAGCGCTACTTCAGGGAGAATGTCCCTGGTTCCAGCAAGTATACTTGGCTTCTGTGCCATGATTTTTGATGATTAGGCGGCAAAAATAGAAAATCTTAAGCTTAATGGCTCTATGTGGTTACAGAATAATCCATAAGGCTATGTATTGATAAAGTTCCCCGAAGTGGAGAAAAGTCTTCGGAAATCCTCAGTGTTTATTTATCTTGAAATACACACTCACTGATAATCATATCATTACCATTTAAAACATAACTAAAGTATCATGGATGTATTCTCAATGTTAGGAACATTTTTCAGTGTCCTACTCTTCATCGCCTTTATAAGAAGTGGATGGGTAATTGTAAAACAGCAAACCGCAGCAGTAATCCAACGCCTGGGTAGATTCGATAAAATCGCCTTTGCCGGTTTCAATTTCAAGGTCCCTTTTATTGATCAGGTGGCTGGAAGAGTAAACCTTAAGGTTCAACAGTTGGATGTAATGGTAGAAACCAAGACTAAGGATAATGTATTCGTTCATCTGAAAGTCTCTGTTCAATACCAGGTTCTAAAAGATAAGGTGTATGAAGCCTTCTATAAGCTGGAGCAGCCTACTGCACAGATTACTTCTTATGTATTTGATGTAGTACGTGCTGAGGTACCTAAAATGAAGCTGGACCAGGTATTTGAGCGTAAGGATGACGTAGCCATCGCTATTAAGCAGGAGCTTTCTGATGCCATGGATGACTACGGATATGGAATTGTAAAAGCCCTGGTAACAGACATAGACCCGGATCAGGAAGTAAAGCGTTCTATGAACCGTATCAACGCTGCCGAGCGTGAAAAGGTAGCTGCCCAGTTTGAGGCTGATGCTGAGCGTATTAAGATTGTTGCCATTGCACAGGCTGAAGCTGAAAGTAAGAAATTACAGGGTCAGGGTATCGCCGACCAGCGTAGAGAGATTGCCAAAGGTCTTGAGGATTCTGTAGAAGCCTTAAATAAGGTAGGAATTAATTCTCAGGAAGCATCTGCTCTTATTGTAGTTACTCAGCACTATGATACCCTTCAGGCGGTAGGTACTACCAATAAATCTAACCTGATTCTTCTGCCTAACTCTCCTTCTAACGCCAGTGATATGATGAACCAAATGGTTACTTCATTTACAGCAGCCAGCATGTTAGGGGAAGAAATGAAGAAGACTAACGGGCAGAACTAAAAATTTAGCAACCATTATGAAAAAAGCCGCTTTCCTTATGGAAGCGGCTTTCTTTATATAAAGATGTTCTTCTATCTGCTTAAAATTCTCCCTGCATGATGGCAGTTTCTACTCTGGCCAGATTTTGTAGAATTCTGGGATCATCAGGAGCTAACTCAAGGGCCTTGTCATATGATCTCAGGGCAAGTTCATAATCATTAAAGGCCAGATAGGCATTTCCCAAATAGAGGTAGTAGTCAGAAATATTTCCATTCAATTTAATGGCCTGCTGAAAATCCTCTACGGAAGTCCTGAAGGCACCTACCTGAAAGAAAATCTTTCCCCTTTGAAAAAAGGCTTCGGAAGAATTTGGGTTTCCTTTTACCCACCTATTCATATCCTCAACAGCTCTCTCAGAATTCCCCATGGCCATGAAAGAAAGCCCTCTTCTTCCATATGCCTCTACACTTTCTGGATTAATTTCCAATACCCTGTCAAAAGCTGAAACCGCCTCCTCATATCTTCCCATCTTGTATAAGAGGTAGCCCTTATTTACATAGGCAGCCTCGTATTTAGGATTATATGTAATAGCTGAGTCGTAGTCATCAAGTGCCTTCTGGTTGTCTTCAAGGTATTGACGGGCTACAGCTCTGTGGTGATAAGACTTACTATCCTCTGCATTTAGGAGAATAGCCCTACTTAGATCCTCATCAGCTGCTACAAATTTTTTCAACCTGATATTTACTAAGCCTCTGTTATAGTAGGCTATCGCATTCCCATCTTTCAGGGCATTTGCATAATTAAGGTCCTCCAGAGCCTCCGCATATCTTCCCTGATGATAATATATCAGCGACCTCTTTATATACACTTCCGCAGACTCTGGATTCTTAGCAATGGTTCTGTCATACTGGTTAAGAAGATATTCCAGGTCTGACTCCCTTACACTACTACTGGTATACTCAGGGGTGCGGCAGGAAGAAAGAACTCCTCCTACGAAAAGAATGCCCATGAATAATAAGCGAAATCTCATCAAAAGAAATATTAGCTATGAAATTATGCCAAAGGAAAAATCAGGGGAATATGTGCTTACATACAAATAAACGCAGATTAAAGGTTTTATGTATATCCCTCCTTATTAATCGGCCTAATTTGCCCTTTTTCGGTTAAAGGCAAGCTGATTTAGAGGAAGCATTTCTTCATATATAAGCGAAAAAAAGGATTGAAAACCTGTAAGGAATACTGCGGAAAAGTTAAAAGAGAGGGCTCAAATAATAGAGTGGAGGGAGCAATTCATAATCCAGGCTATAAAAAAAGTACCCCGGCGTTAACCGGGGCCTTAAAGGACTACTACTACTCGCTGGTTGTAGGAGAAGGATTCGAACCTTCAACCGAGGAGGTTAGGCCCGGGAATACTCCCGGGCTTTCTCCCAGACCCTCACCCCCGAATTTGAGGGAATGGTTACCATATTCATCACCCTACAATAAACCATAACAAATTACAACTCGTAAGAAAAATCACTATGATTATGACACAATGATAGTGATTTGGGTTAATAAATAAAAATTTATCACCTATAAATCTTGAAAATTAAAAATTTGGCAATAAAAAATCCCCAACATGGTGTGTTGGGGACCGACTAAAAAGGACTACTACTACTACTACTCGCTAGTTACAGGGGTAGGATTCGAACCTACTCGGCAATTACCTATCCAATTGCCCTGTCTGATGATACAATAGTAAGTAACTATCAGAATATTTGCAAATAAATCAACGTGAATGTTATTTTTTTACAAAAATTTAATCCCGATGCTACTTTTATTGACAAATATGTAAAAAGATCGCGTTTTTTGCTGTTTTAAAGGTGCCTTCCTTTGTTAGTTAAACGGGCGAACAAAAAATATGTTACAATTTCTGTGCCTATGTTGACTAATAGTATTCAATTCCTCAAAGATTCTTTCACATCATTAGTGTGATTTACATATTTATGTAAAAATCGATAGCAAGGTTACCACTTTTTAAATTTTTTTTCAGGTTTCTTCTAATTGTTTTATGGGGAGAAAGACTTTTAGCACTGTACCTACCATAGGTTCACTCTCCACTTCTATCCTTCCTTTGTGCTGTTCAATGATTCCATATACTATCGCCATCCCTAGTCCGGTACCCGCTCCTACGTCTTTAGTGGTGAAAAATGGCTCAAAAATTCTATTCTTCACCTCATCTGTCATACCCATTCCATTATCCTTGAAACTGACTATCACTTCTTCTCCTGCCTGTTCAGTTTGAATGACAATATTCCCCCTAAAGGTCTTGCCATCTTCAGTATTCTTTACCTCTTCTACCTTAGCCTGAATAGCATCTGCCGCGTTATTGAGTATATTCATGAAGATCTGATTCACCTTTCCTGGCAAACACTCTATTTGAGGAATCTGCCCATATGCCTTATCCACCTGAATCCTATCCTTAAAGTGGTTCTTTAATAAGAATAAGGTGGAATCCAGGCCTGAATGTAAATCAGTCAGTTTGAAAGAATCCTCATCCATACGTGAGAAGTTCTTCAGTCCCAGCACGATATCTCTTGTCCGGTTAGCCCCTATCTGGATACCTGACATGAGTTCCTCTATCTCCTCGAAAAGATACTCTGTCTCTATTTCTTCCCAGTATTCTTTCCATTCTTTATATGCCTTCTCTAACCCCTCCTCACCTTCTACCTGATAGATTTTGAGTAATAAGTCCTTAATCTCCTGTATGTCCCTTTGAAGTGGGAGAATATTTCCACTAATAAAGTTGATCGGATTATTGATCTCATGGGCTATCCCTGCAGTTAACTGCCCCAGAGAGGCCATCTTTTCAGCCTGCACCAGTTGGCTCTGAGCAGTTTGTAACTTATTAATGGTCTCCGCCAATTCAGAGTTTTTATCATTTAGCTGGCGGGTTCTCTCTTTTACTTTCTCATCCAGTCCTTCATACAAGCGGGCATTCTCTATAGAAATGGCGATCTGAGCGGAGAGAATATCCAGTACTTGCTTTCTTTGAGAATTAAAGGCTCCCTGCGTAAGTCTATTCTCCAGATAGATAATGGCTATTTGAGCACCCTTATGTGTGATAGGGTAGCACATTAAGGAGGCAGGATTCATTTTGCTCAGGTATACATCTGAGCTATACATAGAGTCTTCCCCTGCACTGTTCAGGACAATAACCTTGCTGGTCCTGGCCACAAAGTTGATGATGGAATAAGGAATATTCTGCACCTGAGAAACAGGCACAGCTTTCTCTACTTGTATTCCTTTAGTTAAGTCGCCCTCTGCAAGGACGGAGAGATTCCCCTGCCTGTTTTCAATAAATGCCCCTCTGGTGGCCCCGGCATTTTCTATTACCGTACGCATCATCTTGGTAAGTAAATTACTCAAGACTACTTCTCCTGCCAGCGTTTGGGAAGCCTTGTTAATACTCTGGTAATCCAGTCCTCCTATGCCGTCACTTTTAACAGAGCTTCCCATTTGGGTAGCTTTTCGGGAGTCCGCAGTAGGGCCATCAGTATTACTAATGTAGCGTGGATATCTCTTCCTTAGATGTTTCACTACCGCAAAGGCACCCCAGCGGGTATAGGCATTGACGGCCTGCTCCAGATAAGTCTCAGCTAAAAATTGCTGTCCCCGGGCTCTGTAAAATTTTCCGGTAAGTACCCATGCCAGGACTTCATCATGAAGAAAGTCATTCTCCTTAGATAAAAATAAAGCTCTTTCAAAATGCTTCCTGGCAGACTCTTCCTTCCCTAGCACCCTGAGCTTTTCTGCTTCCAGTAGATGAAACTTATGCAGATAGTTAGAAGGTGCGTGTACGGACCAAAACTCCACTTCTTCCTGAAATTTTTCTATGGTCTTTAACCATGCCTTCTGAGTATCAGTATTTTGTTCCGGGAATAAGGCTAGCCTTGTCAGACAGAAATAGAATAGGTAATTAGGATCCGTCGTATTTCCAGGCATGTTTGAGACGCTGAGTACCTGCAGTTCATTTAATGCCTCCAGCCCATGATGATAGGCCTCAAAGTGGTAAGCCAGTAAGAGTTTACAGAAATAAAAATTACTTAGGGCTGATTGGTCAGAGCTGCTTTTAAACTCTTCCAATAATTTCTCCTCTGAGAGCGCAGCGGTAGTCAGCATCTGTGTACTGGTAGAACCTTCTCTAAGTCTGGTAATGACCTGCTTTCCCAGCTTAAGATAGTGTAGGCTCCCTTCCCGGTTGATCTGCTCTATCTCTTTTATGTAAAAATCTATCTCATCACTCAGTTTAGGAAGATTCACCCCCAGGGAAAGCGCATCAAAGGTATACTGTGCGATGCTATATGAAGCTGAGGCAAAGTCCCCATTATTCATGCCCGTACGGAAGGCCTCCTTCAAGGGCTCAAATACATCTTTCAAGGGTTTCTTAAAAGGCCATAGAACCCCGTAAAAAAGACTATAATTACTGGCCAGGTACTCTTGAGAGTCAAATCTCCTCAGTAATTCAAGCCCTACCTTTCCATAAGCAAAGCCCTTAACCGGGTCCTTCTGATAAATGGTCAGGAATATCCCATAGCCTATTAACGCTCCTGGAGAATAGGAAGAAATTCCCTCCTTCAACATGATATCAATCTGTCTATATATCATGAAAGGGGTTAATTCCGGCCTGATAATCTGTATAGGTGTGGTTAGGAGGGCCATCATTCTCATGGCAGCCAACATCTTCTCATCTTCCATTTCTGGTAGTCCCAGGAAGAGGGAAGCTGTCTTACCCCTAAGTTTAAATTTTATTTTCCGGGTTTCATTCTTCAGCTTAAACCTGCTCAACTTGGTAGGTAGTACTACGCCTAATTGTTTGAGAATCTTCAAACCTGTCTCCACGGCCTCTCCTAATTTCTCTCTACTGATCAGGGAAAGGATCTTTATCTCATAGGCCTGGATCTTATCAGGAATGGTGACCGTCTGCTCAATGAGTTTATTCACCCATTTCTCCATGCTGTCATAGTCCCCACTCAGGTAGGCAGACTCCGCAGCCTTATTAAAAAGCTCTAGATTGAGTTTGTAAGAGTTTTGCCAGCCAAAGTCCTCTACCAGCTTCATCCCTATTTTCAGGTAATGAATAGCTGACTCATAGGCACCGCTTGAACTGGACATGATGCCCGCCACCAGATTGAATTTGGAGATCAGCTTCTTCTCTTTCCTTCCGGTAATCCAGACCAGCCCTCTATTCCAATGCTTCACAAAGTCAAAGACGGTATCCACCGCAAGCGTATCCGGTGCTGGCTGTCCTGCCTTCATAAATAAAGCATCTCCAATTTTCTTATGGATTTTAGGTGTTTCGTCCTGGTTGGCCAACGAGTAAACGGCATCCCTGATTCTGGAGTGGGTAAATCTGAATAGCTTCTCTTTATCCTGGATCAGGACTATCAGCCCCTGGTCAATAGCAGGTTGGAGGCCTTCCAGTATATATGATTCCTCTTTTTCATAAAGGGAAGCCAAAATATCTGCGTGGAAGTGGTTGCCCTCACAGGCACCCAGGATGAGTATTTTTTGGGTTTCTTCAGGCAGCTGCTGTATACGCGCCGCCATCATGTCCACTACATTATCCGTTACATTCAGTTGCTGGATAGCATCCAGATCCCATGTCCAGTCTATTTCTTTCCCCTCCTTACTGCTTTCATAGCGCAGGAGATTATGCTCATAAACGGATTCGAGCATCTGAACGGTGAAGAAGGGATTCCCAAGTGTCTTTTTGTAGATGACCTCTGCCAGTTCTTTACAAACCCCTGATTTACAGTCCAGGGTATCCCCTAATAAGTGAGCTACTTCCTGAAAACTAAGGTTATCCAGGTGAGAGGTCTGTAAAGGAACACTTTCAGCTTTCAAGCTATCTACCAACTCGCTGAGCGGATGTTGATCTGCCACAGCTACCCCCCTAAAACTCATGATGATCCAGAGGTACTCATTCCCTGCATCCAGCATAAGGGACTGTAACAAATTCTTGGAAGCTTCATCAGCCCACTGAAAATCATCCAGGAAGATGGCCAGAGGATGCTTCCTTTTTGAAATCACCCGCACAAAGTTTCGGGTTACCAGTCTGAAGCGGTTATGGGCATCCACTACTCCCTGAGGGGTAATTTCAGGTTGAGACCCTATGATGAGCTCCAGATTAGGAATTACTTCTGTCAGTACCTTTCCATTATCTCCTACCGCCTCCAGAATGGTACTTTTCCAATATTCCAGTTGGTAGATATCTTCGGTCAGCAGCCTGTTCACAAAATTATCAAAGGCGGCTATCCAGGCTGAGTAAGGGATGGTTTGTACCGTATGATCAAATCGGCCTCTGACAAAGAAGCCGTTCTTAGAGAGGACATGGCTTTCTAGGCTGTTTGCCAGGCGTGTTTTCCCCGAGCCTTCAGCCCCGGTAATGATGCTCAACTCCCGGGAACTATCTGCTACCCTGTCAAAAACCTGCTCCAATTCCTTAATGATAGGCTCCCGCCCGTAGAGTTTTCCTGAAATATTAAACCTGCTTCTTTCGGCTTCCAGCGGAAAAGCAGGAATAGCCTTATTCTCTTCCCATTGGGAAAGGCAGATCTTGAGGTCCTCCAGGAGTGCCTGTGCAGTAGAATATCTGTTGTCAGGCTCTTTCTCCAGAAGTTTCATGATGATGAGAGAAATCTGGACTGGAACCTCTTCGTGTGTGCGTACTTTCTCTCTTAAATGCGGGGGGACTGCTTCTATGGCTAAATGGGCATGAATAAGCTCCAGGTCATCCTGTATGTCAAAGGGTAAGTTACCCGCGATCATTTCATACAGCATTACTCCCAGAGAATAAAGGTCTGAACGGAAATCAATCGCCTTGTTTATTCTTCCGGTTTGTTCGGGAGAAATATAGGCAAGTGTCCCTTCCAGCCTCCCCTGGTGTTGGAACTTCTCAGCCTTCTTCCTGCCAGAAGAAGCATTAGCATTCATCTTCCTAGCCAACTCCAGGTCTATCAAATGCACTTCTCCTGTTTTCTCATTAATAATGAGATTGTTGGAATTAATATCTCTGTGGATGATCCCTTCAGCGTGAATAGATCTTATTAGTGATACTATGTTAATGGACGTACGAAGCCACTCTGATATATACCACTGATTAGACTTTAGGTAGGACTTTAGGGAGGAACCCTGAACATACTCCATAACCAGGGCCATCTTCCCGCCTATCTTCTCTTTCTTCTTGATTTTCCTTACTCCTGTGACATTGGATAAGGTCTTGGATATAGCGAGCTCATTCTCCAGGAGAGATAGCTGTCTTTGGCTGGGATGCTCTGCCTTTAGTAGTTTGACCAGTTCCTTTCGCTCCGACTCTTCCTGCCAAAAAATCAGTGTACTATCGCTTTCGTATATGACGGTTTTAGATTCCTGCACTTAGGCTTTCAATTAGAAAAACACTCATTCATGCAATTCATATTAACAAAAGACTCCGAAACAAGTGTTTAAGACGCTTCCTCAATAATATAGTACTAAAATTAACAGAAAT
>JBCBKZ010000290.1:0-6784 GCA_038520955.1 Bacteroidota bacterium
TGATGAGAATACCCTCTTGGTGGATGGTGCTGCTAACAAAGTAGGGATAAGAACAGATAAGCTTCAATATAATCTAAACATTAAGGCAGGTAACTGGAATGGACTGGGGATCCAGAATGAAGTAGATGAGGGAGTAGTCGGTACCCTAAGGTGGACGCCCCCAAATACAGGTGGGTATAACAATCGTAGATGGTTCATGCTCTCTAATGAGACCCCTAATAATGTGGGAACCGGAAATGATGGGGGAATCATGTTCCGTACCAATAGTGGTGCGGGTGCAGGAAATACAGTTCCCAGAATGGTCATCCAGGATGATGGAAAAATAGGCGTAGGCATTACCAAACCGCTCAACAAGATCCACATTATAGGGAACTTGAATGTAAGTAATGGATCCACTAACACAGTAGCTACTGATAAGATTGGGAACATTGTAGGGGGAACCAATAACACTGTTACTTCTAACCAGAACCTGGTAGTAGGAGACAAGAACACCAGTGAATTCTGGGGGAATATCATCGGTGGACAGAGCAATACGGTGACTAAGGAAAAGAACATAGTCGGGGGAGATAGAAACATCGTAAGCAGTGTGGCCAACCTGGTAGTAGGACAGATAGACACAGTTAGTGGGGTAAGAAACTTGGTGGCAGGTGTCAGAAACAATGTAAAACATCATGACAACCTGGTAGTAGGGGATGGTAATAAGGTAAGTAGAGAAAGAAACCTCATAGGGGGATTTGGAAATACTTCTACCGGTGGTCAAAACCTCATTGTGGGGGCCAGAAATACCACTAATCAGTGGAATAACCTCATAGGAGGGAGAGATAATTCTGTTACACAAGCCAGAAACATCGTAGGAGGTGAAAAACATCAGATTACTAACTATGGCAACCTCGTTACAGGTGCCCAGGATACAGTTAGTGGGGTAAGAAATGCGGTATCAGGATTCCGTAACAAAGTCTCTCATCACGACAATGTAGTGGGCGGTACTTACAATACCGTTTCTCGGGAAAACAACCTGGTAGTAGGAACCAGAAATGTAGTGGGGAACCATGGAAACATGGTTTTTGGACAGGACAATAAAGTAGCCAGAGAAAGAAACCTCGTAGGCGGGCATAAAAACCAGATCACCAACTGGGGCAACCTGGTTACGGGTCAGGAAGATACCGTTAGCGGGGTGAGAAATGGCGTAGTAGGATACCGTAACAAAGTGTCTCATCATGATAATATGGTGGGCGGTACTTATAACACGGTTTCAAGAGAGAATAACCTGGTAGCGGGAACCAAAAATGCTGTGGGCAACCATGGAAACATAGTAGCGGGACAGGAGAACAAAGTTACCAGAGAAAGAAATGTAGTGAGTGGCCACAGAAACCAGATCACCAATTGGGGAAACCTGGTAACGGGTCAGCAGGATACAGTGAGTGGAGTGAGAAATATGGTGGCAGGGGTTAAGAACAAAGTAACCCATCATGACAACCTGGTAGTAGGAGAGTTAAATAGAGCTACCCGTGAGAGAAACCTCATTGGCGGATATGGAAACACTTCTACGGGTGGGCAGAACGTGATCGTAGGTGCCAGAAACACCACCTCTCACTGGAACAACCTTATAGGTGGAAATGACAACACCATTACGGCTCACAGAAACATAGTAGGGGGTGATCAGCACACCATTTCTCAGGAAAGAAACGTAGTAGGCGGGTATAAAAACAAAGTATCTAACCAGCAGAACCTGGTAGGAGGACATTCAAATGTGGTTACCAACTATCAAAATGTGGTAGCAGGTCAGGCAGATACCGTTCTGGGACGTAGAAACCTGGTAGTAGGCTTTGGAAATAAGGTATCAGGCCACAGACATCTGGTAGCAGGATACTTGAATAAAGTCAGCGGATATAGTGGACTATCCATAGGTGCCAGAAATAAAGTTTCTCATAACAACACTAGTATCATCGCAGGTACAGACATCATCTCTACCGCCCACAACACGGCATATGCTGAGAATGTGAGTGTGATTGATAAACTGGCTGTGGGAACCAAAGCCCCTGTTACCAGACTGACCTTAGGAAATGATATCCTCCATGACGCCAGATTCAACTATACCCAGGCACAAGCTACCTTCTATGAGTCCACCAACAACGGAGGAAATGTCCCTAACGGCACCAGAGATATCTTCCACTTAGTAAGAGAAGGAATCAGTGGACAGGCCTATGGCAACAAAGTGAGTTTCGCCTTGGGGAGATATGAGAATGCCAGTGTGGCTTCTAGAACCCAGCTGGACATTAAGCTGACCGACGGAAACTTTAACCAGCACAATAAGGTCATGAGCCTAAGGTCTAATGGACATGTAGGCATAGGGACTACGGCACCAACCCAGAAACTATCTGTCAATGGTACAGCTGGAAAGACCGGAGGGGGAACCTGGGAAACTTTCTCAGATGCCAGAATCAAGAAGAATGTAGCCCCTTACACAGACGGACTTTCCCAGCTGATGAAGATCCAGCCTAAGACCTTCCAGTATAATGGAAAAGGCGGATACGCTGACGACGGTAAGACCTACTACGGCATCATAGCGCAGGAAATGCAGCAGGTAGCGCCATACATGGTGAAAGAAGTGGAAACGAAGGACTTCGAAGATCAGCTTTCTTATGATGGAACGGCCCTTACCTACATGCTGGTAAATGCGGTGAAAGAGCAGCAGGCTGAGATAGAAGCCTTGAAGAAGGAGAATGCTACCCTGAAAGCCCAGGCAAGCAAGGTAGACGAACTTTCCGCCAAGCTGGCTAAGATAGAACAAATGCTAAATACTAAGTCAAACAACAAAAAAACGACAAATAATATAGACTCTAACTCAGAACTTTCTGAGCGAGAATAAGAGCTACGTTAACCTGGTAAAATCGGCATCTCTGCTTAGCGGGGATGTCGATTTTTTATGGGGGAGAAATAGGGTAGGGGATTTACGTGCAATACTCTTCCATTCCGTCATCCCGGTGGGTTTGTAGCGGACTGCCAGAAGGGTCGGCCGGGATCTCACGAGTGACATTCTGCCCGGTACCTATCTAAGTTTCGCTAGATCCCGGATGACTCGCCATCCATACCCTCTAGCCCTGCGGGATGACGGGTAAAAGGTAAGGGTTGTGTTCCTTTAAAACGCCTCTCTCAAACTAATATAAAAAGCAGACTGATTGTTACTGGCCAGTCCGTAGTCAAAGCGGATGTTGAGCTTTTGGTCATCCAGGATCTGAAACCTGATGCCGGCACCTGCCGCATATTTCATTTCTGACAGCTGGAAGTCATTTAGGGTGTTACCTACATCTCCTATGCCTGCAAAGGCTACGGCCCCCACTCGCCAGATGATATGTTTTCTATACTCTATCTGTGCTAGCATCATTTGTCGGTCTCTGTAGACACTGGCATTGTTGAGCCCTCTGAGTCGGGTACTTCCGCCTAACTGTGGCAGCTTATAAAAGGGAATTTCATCTCCGGAAGTGAAGGTGGCATTTAGCTGAACCGCCAGTACGTCTTTATCCTCTCGCAGGCTGAAGTACCTTCGCACATCCAGGGTATAATTACTGTAAGCGAAATCTCCTACGTAGCTAAAGAGGGAACGGACATTGATGAAGAACCCTTTGGAAGGATAGATCACATTATCACGTGTGTCATACCTGAAGGCAGGGCCTACGCCCGCCAGAAATCCTCCTTCAGACCCCAGTATGTCGGCAGTACCTAATTCTCCGCCATCTTCAAACTTTCTCAGGGAAGAATTCTGCACATCAAAGTAAAGGCCCCAAAAAATACTGGGTGTAATAGGGACTGACAATTGGCCTTCCAGCTGAAAGAACTCATGGGTAAAGCTTTCAAAAGCCTCAGGGTCGGTATCATTTCCTATCCCGAAGTAGCGGTCGGGAAATACGCTGAATCTGGGAGAGGCGTTCAGGTTCTTCCCTCCACCAAAGAAGAGATCCATGTTGAATTCTCCCAGGACCTGATTACGCAGGCTATAGATAAAGACAGGCGTAAGGGAGGAGGGTCTGCTAAAAGTCTGATTTGCAGTATCTGCTCCCGACCAGCTGATGGCTGCTACAGCACCTAGTTGGAGTCCAGTCTCTGGCTGAGAGGCTATGGCTGGGAAGATTCGCCATGAGATGTCTCTCTTGGGAGGTGTAGAATCATTCTCCTGACTAAGTACTGAGTAGGGGAGGAGTGAGGCAAAAAAGACGCATAGTACTCCTATTCTCAAGTGAATACTATTTAACAAAATAGTGTTTTTTGATAAAATCATTTTGTTTCTCTTTTAAGCCTTCTTTGTGAACGACAAGAAATTAGGAGAAATGTTTGTGCATTAGGCTTATCATATGTTTGGCTGAATGAATAGTTGAATACCTTCGGATATTGAGTTTCGTGTCTTCTATTTACATACATTCCTGGACTACCAGTGCTACGTCGCCTGCCGCGGGCCTTCATTTTGGCATTCGCCCCAAAACGAAGCAAAAATGCTTTGCCTCACCAATGCAACGCTACAGTCCGCCCACGATCGGTGGTGAGGCGGCCAACCCTAAAGTTTTCAATTAATCTTGACTCTGCTGTGGATAACACTGTGATACATTTCTTAAACACATGATTAATTTGTCCTATAATTTATATTATGTTAAATAAAATCAAAGCACTAATATCACTACTTTCCTATATATTATTGTGAGGGGTTTGATTCCTTTGTAGTGGGTGTTTGTTTATATTTAAACATTTTAACTGCTTTTTTTTTATTTCAACTTTCTTTTTGAATCACATTCACTTTTATAAGCTCGTTGTTATACAGATTTTACGTGTTATGAAGGAATATATCCCTTTCATACGCCAAAAGTAGCAGCTTAACTCCCCTATCCTACCGTTTGTACTCACAGTCAAATTCCTGAGCCAACATACCTACTTACTTTACAGTTAAAAATTAAATGGATATTTAAATTATGTATGAGAAATATCCATTCTTACAATTAATCTTATGGAAACTCAGTTTGATGCTTCCAGGAATCCAGATTCCTTCCTTCAAATAGGCGACCTTGTGGGTGCCTCCTTTTTCTTTACTTCTATGACGCTTTTGGTCATCTCCATTTTTGTCTTTTTCAGGTTGAAGTATATGGACAAGCTCTGGAAAGAACCTATCATTTTGGCCGGATTGGTCCCTCTTATTGCAAGTCTGAATGCATTCTACCGCAGGAATTATTGGATAGAGACTATGACAGATCCTGTGGAATTCCGCTTCTTCGACTGGTTCCTGACTGTACCCTTAATGGCTGTATGTTTCTATTTCCTTTTACGTCCCCTGGGGGCCAGAAAGCGAATGTTTCTCATGCTATTCGTGGGAAGCCTAATCATGCTGGGGTTTGGGTATGTAGGAGAATCTATTTATCCTGAGAGCCCCATCACCTGGGGAACATTAGGTTCCGTGGGCTTCTGTTTGATCATAGGCAACATTATGGCTTATGGGTATCCAAAAATCTTCCAGCTTGGGGTAGATCCTGCACTTAGAAAAGGATACTTATACCTTTCATTGTTATTGCCGCTAGGTTGGAGCGTGTACCCCTTTGGGTATATGAGTGCACCGGGGAATATCATGGAAGGATTTCTGGCGGTAGATACCATCAGTCTGATGTATAATATGGCTGACATTTTCAATAAAGGAGGCTTAGCTATTGGGGTTTACTTAATCGCCCGGTCCTATAAAGGTCCTCAGGATAATGAATTTCAGTTCCTGAAAAAAAGTATTCTTTCTGATACTCCGTCAAATTCAGTATCACTCAGTAACTCCATTTCCAAAGAGCATGAAGTCTCCCCAACCAAGCCTTAACAGATTCGCCCTTCTTTGCTCTGTATGCTTCTTTCTCTTTTCTGTACATCCTCTTCAAGCTCAGCTAGGGAGAGTAGATCTAGGCAAGGGGCTGCAGGCATGGTATGCCTTTCAACATTCTCTAGAAAGCAAAGTGGCTTCTGCCCCACCCTCACTCGCCAAGGGAGCTTCCTGGACGAGTAACAGATTCGGTGAGTCGGATGGTGCCATAGCCTTTGGAGGCGTGGATCAGCATATTCTTATCCCCACAGAAGGAATGGAGTTGACAAATGGGACTCACTTTAGCCTAAGTCTGTGGATGCAATCCCTGGATGATAATTCTGGTTGTATTCTCCTGAAAGAGGGAGCTTTTGGGCTTAAATGGAATGGCTTAAAAAAAGCCTTGACAGTTTACCATGCCGCCTCAGGATCATTCCTGACCGCTTCCACAAATAAATGGACCTCTACAGATTGGTATCACCTGCTGCTCATTGCAGATGGAAAAGAAATAGCCTTATACATCAATGGCCAGCTGGATACCAAGTGGGAAGTAGATCTCCAGTTTGAAGTAGAAAGCAAGAATACCTACCTGGGATATCATCCCTACTTTTGGGGAGCATTCATGGGTAAGTTAGATGATGTAGGCATTTATAATAGAGCGCTAAATCAGGCAGAGATACAAACCCTGGGACAGCTGGCAAATATCCCTCTGGAGACAGCCGCTAGCTCACCGGCTAAGCCTCTGGTACTGGAAGATTTTATGGGTACATGGCAGGGAGTGGTCATACAGCCGGGAAATGATATGGTGGAAAATTACCCTTTCTGGTTCCATCTAAACAAAAAGGGAGCTGTTTCTCTTAACGGGTTTACAAGAATAGAAATAGCAGAAGAGAATGCCTATGGAGTGACTAAAGCACAGGCATATATCTCTGGAAATACCCTAAACTTTGAAGAAAATCAGGTGTT